>JACRII010000127.1 GCA_016235875.1 Planctomycetota bacterium | reverse complement strand
TATTACCCCGTTTTAGAAGGTCTTGTAGAAGGAGACAAGGTTGTTACATCGGCTAACTTCCTCATCGACTCTCAGAGCCAGCTTACCGGCGGAGCCAGCGCATTATACGGCGGTGCGATGGAATTTAAAGAAGAAAAATAGACTATAAAAGCTTTGAAACCACAGATTTCACAGATTACACAGATTAAAAACATAAAAATCTGAGAAACAAATGGAACAAAAGTCTGTTGATAAATCAATGGATAGAGACATAAGAACGCATGCTATTATTGGGGCGGCAATGGAGGTGCATAGAATTGTAGGGCCAGGACACCTGGAGGCCGTGTATCAGGAATGTTTGGATATTGAGTTTAAAATAAGAGATATTCCATTTATTTCTCAACCCCGATTGGAAATATTTTATAAAGAACAAAAATTAAAAAAATATTATGTCCCTGATTTTATTGTTTACAATGAAGTTGTTGTCGAAATAAAAGCAGAGCAATCCTTATCGAAGGTCGATGAAGCACAGTTAATAAACAGCCTTGTTATTAGTCGCCATAACACAGGATTACTTTTAAACTTTGGTGAGGAATCCCTTCGTTACAAAAGATTTGTAAGTTGAATTTTATAAACACTGATTACACAGTTTTTTAACCCATTTTCATAATCTGTGTAATCTGTGAAATCTGTGGTTACGAGCCTTAATTTTTATGATCAACAAACTTATTGAACTCTGCTTAAAAAATAGATTCCTCGTCATCTGCTTCTACCTCCTGGTGATATTCGGCGGCATCTTTGGATTGAAGAATATCAATATGGACGTCATACCGGATATCGGGGAAAACCAGTGCATCGTCTTTACCGATTGGCCAGGACGTAGCCCTCAGAATGTGGAGGATCAAGTCACCTACCCTTTAACCGTGAACCTTTTGGGTGTACCCGGCGTGAAGGTCATACGGTCCCAATCGGGGTTTGGCTTTTCCATGATATTTATCATCTTCAAGGAAAAGACTGATTTTTACTGGGCGCGTTCCAGGGTTTTGGAGAGATTGAACTTTGTACAGACACTACTTCCTAAAGATGTTGTTGCCAGACTGGGCCCCGATGCCACAGGACTTGGCCAAATATTTTGGTATACCGTAGAAGGTGAAGGATACGACCTGGGACAACTGCGATCCGTCCAGGATTGGTATATCCGCTATCAACTCAATGCCGTCGAAGGGGTCTCCGAGGTAGCTGGCGTAGGAGGTTTTGTTAGACAATATCAGGTCGATGTCGACCCCAACAAATTGTTGGCATATAACATGACCGTGGGAATGGTGTATGATGCCGTTGGTAAAAGTAATATCGACGTGGGCGCCAAGGTCGTGGAAAGTAACAATATGGAGTTTATTATCCGTGGCCTTGGATTTATAAAGAACGTTACGGATATTGAAAACATTACCGTGGGCAGTAACAACGGTGTACCCATATTTGTCAAAAACATAGGTACTGTACAGGTTGGGGGTGATTTCAGACGTGGGGCGCTGGACAAGGAAGGCGCTCCGGTTGCAGGTGGCATCGTTGTCATGCGCCAGGGTCAAAATCCCCTGGAAGTGATTAAAAGGGTAAAAAAGAAGATCAAAGAGATCGAACCTGGTTTGCCACCAGGGGTAAAGATAGTCCCATTTTATGATAGAGAAGGTCTTATCAATCGCGTTGTTGACACCTTGAAAGAGGCGCTGATAGAGGAAATCATTATTACTTCCATTGTAGTAGTAATATTCCTGCTCCATGTTCGAAGTATCATTATCTGCTGTCTGGGATTCCCTGTATCCATACTTGTCTCATTCCTGTGTATGTATTTCATGGGTATCGATTCCAACATTATGTCCCTTACAGGTATTGCCATCGCCATTGGTGAGGTAAGCGATATGGCCATCGTCATGACAGAAAATATCTTCAGAAACCTCATAGAACAGAAGGACAAGAAAAGCAGACCACAAATCATCCTTGATGCTTCAAAAGAGGTCGGTGGTTCTATATTCTTTGCAGCCTTAACAACCGTTTTTATGTTTTTTCCGGTATTTGGACTTACAGGGCAGGAGGGAAAGCTCTTTACACCATTGGCATGGACAAAGACCATTGCCATTGGGGCATCTGTTATCATGGCAATTACCCTGGTACCCATACTTTGTACCTTCCTTATAAAGGGTAAATTAAAGCCCATGGAAGAGAATTATGCCTCAAGAATGCTCTTAAGCGGGTATCAACCTGTCCTTCGGTGGGTATTAGATCATAAGAAGACGTTTCTAGCTATCCCACTCGCCATTGTCATTTCATCCGTCTTTGCCGCAAAAAAGTTGGGAAGAGAATTTATGCCCCCCCTTGACGAAGGCTCTATCCTCTTTATGCCTGTGATGCTGCCGAGCGTGTCATTAACAAAGGCCATTGAGATCTGTAAAAAACACGACATGATTATTAAGTCCTTTCCAGAAGTAGACATAGTTGTTGGGAAAATAGGCAGGGCTGAAACCCCCACAGACCCAGCGCCTGTCGAGATGTTTGAGACCGTTGTTGCCTTGAAACCAAACGAGGAATGGCGTAAAAAGAAGATCGAGTACAAATTTTTGAATTATATCCCCTCCTTCCTCCACCCTGTTTTCCACTTCTTTTTGCCCGATGAACGGACTATTACCAAACAGGAAATCATCAAGGAAATGGACGAAGCAACGAGAATACCCGGTGTGGCAAATATATGGACACAACCCATTGTGAACCGAATTGACATGCTATCAACCGGCATCCGCACATCAGTTGGTGTCAAGGTCTTTGGGCCAGACCTCAACGTCATACAGCAGTTAGCCATTGACGTTGAAAAAGCTTTGCGTGATGTTCCAGGGGTGGCAGACCTTTATGCAGAAAGGGTTACGGGAAAACCTTACATGGAATACAAGATTAAACGTGAGGAAATCGCCCGCTACGGTGTCAATATCAGGGATGTGCAGGACATTATTGAGGCGGCCATCGGAGGAGAGAACATTACAACCACTGTAGAGGGTCGTGAGCGATACCCCGTGCGGGTCAGATACGTTCGGGAACTCCGCGATAACTTTGACGCACTGAAAAGGATTTATGTCCCCAGTTCCACGGGTGCGCTTATCCCTATTACACAGGTTGCTGATATCCGTTATGTAATGGGACCAGCCATGATCAGCAGCGAAAATGCACTCCTGAGGGCATACGTCCTTATGAACGTCCGTGGCAGAGACCCTATGAGCTTTGTAGAAGAGGCATCCAAGGTCGTGGCTCAAAAAGTTATGCTGCCTCATGGCTACTTTATCCAGTGGAGCGGCCAGTTTGAAAACCAGGTCAGGGCGAGAAAGAGATTACAAATCCTTGTGCCTTTATCAATGTTTGTCGGTTTTCTCCTGATTTTTATGGCATTCAAATCTTTTCCACAAACGATGTTTATATTATTTGCCGGAATACCTACAGCTATTGCAGGCGGCGTCTGGCTTCAATACCTGTTTGGCTACAACTTCAGTGTTGCCGTCTGGGTGGGTTTCATCTCCATCTTTGGCATTGTGGACGACGATTCTATCCTTATCACCACCTATATCAACGATTTGTTCGGCGAACGGAAAATGAAAAGTGCCCAGGATATCCGCGATACTATCTTAATGGCGGGCACTAGAAGAATACGACCTTGTATGATGACGGCTGCCACCACGTTTATCGGCTTAATTCCCATCCTGTGGTCAACAGGCGCTGGCGCAGAGGTTGCCAAGCCCATGGCGATTCCTTCTATTGGAGGTATGGCTATGGCGCTGGTCAGTGTCTTTATCATCCCCTGTCTGAACGCCTGGCACAAGGAACACAAGTTAAAGAAGGCACTAAAGAGAGACCCTGGTATCGCAGAAACGGGCATAATTCTATAACTTATCAAAGAAGTCAATTATTAATAATATTGAACTTGTTGAATAGTAATTCCTGCCTCTTTAAAAGAGAATGACAGTGATAGCACGGATATTAACGACCATTTTGTGTGTAACAATGTTGATGGGTTGTGCTAGCCAGACACTTCAACTACCAATATCTACCAACGCCCCAGCAAATCCGAACGCCCCGGAATCTGCGTTTTCTCCACGGCCTAATTGGCTCCAAGCCGAGGTACCTGTCACACCGGAACAACCTCCTACTACAAAACCAACTTCGCCTACACATCTACCCGCAACTGCACCCACAATGTATACCTGCCCGATGCATCCGGAAGGAATACAATCAAGCATGGGCAGATGCCCTAAGTGTGGGATGAGACTGGTTCCGGCAGAACCTTCCAAAAGTGAACCGGAGGGTAATCAATGACACATAGATTGATGGCCATATTTATAGCGCCCATGTGTATTGGAGTACTTACTGGCTGCGTTTCAGTTCCTAAAGAAGCTGGATTTCCGGACGTCCATAAGATCATAGAACAGCGCATTGGTAGCCGGGTACATTGGAATCAGGGCACATCGGAGGATGCTGAAGTGGTTGATACCGTCCGGTCAATGCTACAACAGGAACTGACGGTAGACGAATCCGTGCAGATTGCATTGCTCAACAACCGATCCTTGCAGGCGACATATGAGGAATTGGGCATTGCTCAGGCCGACCTCGTTCAGGCAGGTTTATTGCGGAACCCTACATTTGGAGCCAGTTTCCGTTTTCCGGATAAGACCGTGGGAGGGCATCGCAGTACCAACACAGAGTTTTCAGTGGTTCAGGATTTTCTTGATTTACTTGTGCGTCCTTTGCGGAAAAAAGTGGCTGCAGCGCAGTTTGAGCAAACGAAACTGCGTGTTGGTAATACCGTTTTGAACCTTGCAGCGGAAGTTCGGTCAGCTTATTACTCACTTCAAGCGGATGAGCAAACGTTAGAGATGCGCCGAACTGTAGTCCAGGCCATGGACGCAGCAGTTGACATTGCTACCCGTCAACACGATGCCGGCACTTTAAAAACGTTAGACCTTGCAAATCAACAGGGATTCCATGATCAGGCGAAATTAGACATGACAAGAACAGATATCCAGCTCATTGCCGACCGTGAGCGCCTGAATCGACTGATGGGACTTTGGGGAGCAGATACGACGTGGAAACTCCCTGGCAGACTTCCTGAGCTATCAGCATCTGAAATCCCTTTAGAACGTCTGGAGTCGCTGGCCGTGTCAGAACGCCTGGATTTAGCCGCCGCACGACAGGAGACGCTGGTCATCTCTCATGCCTTGTCATTGACGCGGAAATATCGATATTTTTATGTATTTGACGTCGGTGTGGATACTGAACACGACGTTGCCGATAACGTAAATCTTACAGGACCGAATCTTACGATTGAACTGCCGATCTTCGACCAACGTCAGGCTGAGATCTCTCGGTTGGAGGCACAATTGAGGCAAAGCCAGCAGAGGCTCTCATCTCTTGCAATTGATATACGCTCGGAGATACGTGAAATACGTGACCGGCTTTGGGCTGCCCGCAACGTGGTCAAATACTATCACGACGTTGTTCTTCCCCTCCGAAAGCGGATCGTGGATGAATCCCAACTGTATTACAACGGCATGCTTATTGGAGTGTATGAGTTACTCTTTGCCAAGCAAAATCAAATCAATGCCGGTCGCGAATACATCGAAGCATTGCGGGACTACTGGATAACCAGGTCTGACCTGGAGCGTGCCGTTGGTGGCCGTTTGACAGTCACTGGGGAAGCTACCCGTTCGCCCGCACAACCGGTGGAACAACCAGCTGCACAATCATCCGAACTCCATAAACATATTCACCATTAAGGAGATTAATCATGATTACCCGGCGTAAAATGCTTCTTTCCAGCGTTGTGGCACTGCTAACTGGCGGTGTTTCCATGCTGTTAGGTCGCAAGCAACTGGAAGCAGCAAATACTGTGACCACAGCACAACCCACTTCTACCATGCCACCCTTACAAGGTTTATCTTACACACCGGTAATTACACCCAATGGGAGCACTCTCCCCTGGAAGTTGGACAATGGTGTTAAAGTTTTTCACTTGATTGCCGAGCCTGTCAAGCGGGAGTTTGCTCCGGGAATGATCGTCAACTGCTGGGGTTATAACGGTCAGACGCCTGGTCCTACCATCGAAGCGATGGAAGGTGACCGTGTGCGCATCTTAGTCACCAACAAGCTTGCTGAACATACCTCGATCCATTGGCATGGTGTACTCCTGCCCAATGGCATGGACGGTGTCGGGGGATTGACTCAAAGACAAATCAAGCCGGGCGAGACCTATGTCTATGAATTTACGCTCCGTCAGCATGGCACACAGATGTACCACCCGCATGCGGATGAGATGGTGCAGATGGCAATGGGGATGGAGGGCTTTTTTGTCATTCACCCAAAGGAACCGGAACAGCCGAGGATCGACCGGGACTTCTGTATCTTTCTTCAAGAATGGTTTGTCGAACCAGGCACAAGCACTCCAAATCCAAACATCATGACCGACTTTAACCTCTTTACATTCAACAGTCGTGTGTTCCCAGGCACCGCCCCTTTGATAGTTCGTCTGGGTGATCGGGTGCGCATCCGAATTGCAAACCTGAGCATGGACTCTCACCCGATCCACCTGCACGGCTATAATTTTAAGATTACCGGTACGGATGGAGGGCGCATTCCAGCCTCTGGTCAATGGCCTGAAACTACGGTTAACGTTCCACCAGGTACCACGCGTGACGTAGAATTCGTAGCTAGCGTGCCAGGAGACTGGGTTTTACACTGCCACAAGAACCATCACGTCATGAATGCCATGAGCCATACCGTGCCGAATATGATAGGAGTAAAACAGAGCGGAGTGGATCGGAAAGTACAGAATCTGCTACCGGATTATATGGCCATGGGCGAGAGTGGGATGTCTGAAATGGCAGCGATGAACATGCCCTTACCAAGAAATACCCTCCCTATGATGACAGGAAAGGGACCGTTTGGTCCCCTTGAGATGGGCGGGATGTTTACCGTGTTAAAGGTCCGTGAGGGTATCACCTGCTACGATGACCCAGGCTGGTACCAACACCCGGAAGGTACTGTAGCTTGGCGAGTAGCCGAATAACCATTAACAAATACGTCTTGCTCCAGTAGGCGAAGTGGGGTTGGGTTTCGCTCACACTCTACCAAACTTATACGGTTGCCATTCAAAATTAATAATTGGAATCAAAGTACCATTTTCATCATTAACTATGCGACCTGCTTGATCCGGTTATGTGTTTGGTATATTTGCATCGAGGATAGGTTGAACATCCCAGAAATATTTGTTTAGACTTTTTGTTTATCCTTACAACTAGGTATCCAGATCCATTACAAGTCGGCGGCAATTCCGATCCTGGGCATTTCTCTTCGGTTTGGTTTCCAACAGGCATATCCTCATCCAATTCCAAATTTTTGATAATATCCTCGATAGCCGATTGGCCTTCAAGGCGTCTCATCTGTTCTCCTGTATCTCGATGGCTGAGGATATTCAGACTGCCTTCCCAGGCGATGGCTTTATCGAGAATTGCCACTTTTTGGTGCATACTTCTGCGTTCAATCACCCTGGCACCAATACCACGCAATTGTTCAATTACAATGTCCGCTTGATTCGCCATCTCTCCAGTTTGTTGTTTTTTTGGCCTTGTATAAATTCTGATTTCTATCCCACGTTCTATCATGGCTCGAAAATAGTCAATGAGCCTACCACTGCGTTGTACCGTAACAAACGGACTGAGAATAATAAGACGCTCCTTAACGATTTTTAAATCTTGATAGAATGTCTGCCAAAAATTCTTCTCCGTATGAAGGTCGCCGGAAAATGGTTCTCGTGTTGCTGACGTTGTTGATATTAATGCATCTGCCCATTTTTCAAAATCCGTTGTGAAATATTTGTCTACGAGAGTTCCAGAATCCAGTACTTCTGCCTCCTCATAAAAATAATGGATAATTCTTGCTAAAACAGAATCACGATGAAGGTCAGACAGCAAATGTTTGGTATGTCCAACAAAATAAAATCGGTTTTTGGTGCGTGTAATGGCAACATTTAGAACTAAACGGGCATCGGAATCATGCTTTGTGTCATCAAGCATAGGTGCTACTCTTACACCAGGTCCTTCACAAGAATCAAAAATGATAATCGGCTCTTCCCCACCTTGAAACCGATGAACAGTGCTTACGCGTATTAGATCAGATAGTTTCCAATCCATTATAATTTTATTAATAAGTCGAGCTTGATCTTTGTATGGCGTTATTATGCCAACTTTGGCATTTGGGTTATTACAATCTTTCCTTATGCGCTCTATGTTCGCAATTATTTTCCTAGCAAGTGTAGCACATACCAGAGCATTATATAAATTGAATCGCCCTCCTGTTGAAAGCCTACTGCACCAAGGATTCATTGTGGCTGTTTCAATCAGTACAAGTGGTGAATCGGAAACCCCATCATCTAACCTGCGATTAAAAGTGCTTAAATCATCTTCAAGTTTATTTTCATAGAAGAATCTATTCGGAATTGTGGAAATCTCATGGGCCATTCGGTATTGTTTCTTAAGCAAATTGATCCGATGATCACTAAGTGCTTCTTTCACGCTGTTGATTCCTAATACTTCCAAAATACTCCTTCCTAACCATTTATGTGCCATAGTCTCTTTTGCAATACAGATGGGAGGAAGTTGGAGGAAATCACCGACTATTGTTACAAATTCACAACATCGACTGATTGCCCAATAAAGATGAGGCAATGGGGACATGCTGGCTTCATCAAGGATAAGAACATCAAAAGGCTTATCTGGAAATTGTTTAGCTACAAAAGTCTTCGTTAAGGTGGTTGCAACTAGTTTTGCTTCTGAAAGAATCTTCTTTTGGAGTTCGTCTAGTTGAGTATTGATTTCTGCAATTCTAGCAAGAACTATATCTTTTCTCATTCTACAGGCTTTTGTGTGGGTACAAATTAAGTTTTCCACAGTGAAACAGGATAGCAGTTCTATAGTTGTAAAAGTTTCTGAACCCTCTTGCGGCAGATTTTATCTGTTGTATTTTGCTATTAATCCCTTCTGCTACC
>JACRII010000122.1 GCA_016235875.1 Planctomycetota bacterium | reverse complement strand
TGACGTCTTACCCTTTTCAATCCCCGCGCCCGCGCGGGGAGCGACTTATACCACCCCCAAACCCCTGTTGTTAGGGACACGGGTTTCAATCCACGCTCCCGCGCGGGGAGCGACCGTGAAAGTGGAAAAGAAAACCGCCGATGTGGATGAGTTTCAATCCACGCTCCCGCGCGGGGAGCGACATCAAAGACCTGAACCAAAAGCTCGACGCCTCGTTTCAATCCACGCTCCCGCGCGGGGAGCGACTTTCAACCCGCGTAGTTTTAGATACGTGGAAAAAGTTTCAATCCACGCTCCCGCGCGGGGAGCGACGGGTATGGATGGATTCTGTCTTGCTTCGAGGTTTGTTTCAATCCACGCTCCCGCGCGGGGAGCGACTACATTGCGATCTCGATTAGAATTCGGGAACTCAGTTTCAATCCACGCTCCCGCGCGGGGAGCGACCGCCTTACTCATAACTTACCAAATATAAACAACTTCCTTGCTATTTTGTGCGTATCCATCATTTTGCATCTTAAAAAATCTTCGGTTGCCAAAGGGCATTTTGCTAACTTCGCTATTTAAAACATCTTTTAAGCACTGCGAACCATGCATGAAAATCATGTGAACTTCAGGTTCGCAGATGCTTATTAATACCCCTCACCCTCCCCTCTCCCGCAAAGGGAGAGGGGAATCTCTGGTTAGACAATCAAAGGCCCATCCTGTTCAATAGAGGGCTTTGCGCCAATATGCTCCACACGATGCTTCCAGTTAGACCCAAGATAGTAAAATCTCAGGCTGTCTTTCTCAGGATTAATTTCTGAAACCAACCTCTCTTTCAGCATTGTCCACTGTGCAGGGTCAACAATGCATTCAAACACCGAATACTGCACCCTTTGTCCGTAATCCTTACATGCACGGGCAACCCTTCGCAAGCGACGCTGCCCGGTATCATCTGCAGCAACATCATAACTTATTAGTACAAGCATATTTTACTCCTAACTCAGGCACAAAGATACAAAGGCTCAGAGGCACAAAGTTTAATCAAATATACAAATCCATAAGTTCCTCATCTTCCCTTTGTTCCTCTGTACCTTTTCTACTTTGTACCTGAGTAATTTCCTACTTTTTTGATTAAACTACTGAGCATTCTTTCTATCTCCGTTCTTCTTTCGGGAGCAATCTTGTTATCGAATAAACTTTAGTTACCAACGCCATTGATTTTTGCCATACAACTAGATCCCTATAGTTTCTCATTTTCATTGTCCCTTCTTAACTTTGTGCCTCTGTGCCTTTGTCTCTATTAATTATCACTTCCATATAAAAGGCGGATAATTGTCCATATCCCCGCGCAGATAACGCGCCATGAGCAATGCCTGCACATAAAAAAGAATTCCAATAGAAACCTTCTCCTTTAAAAACGGATGCTCTATCTCCTCCTGCTTACGCTTCTGATATGCAACCAGAACGGTTTTCCTCGTGTCATCATCCATCCATACGGCGCCTGATTCTTTTTTCTGAAATCCCTTTTCCTGCACCTGACAAAGGTTGATAAGTGAAAGAGCCAGGCGGTCAGCAAAGAAAGGACGAAATTCCTCCATCAGGTCAAGCGCAAGTCCGTATCTGCCGGGACGGTCTCTGTGCAGGAAACCGACAGCAGGGTCAAGCCCTACGGTCTCAAGCGCTGAACGCACATCGTGCATCACAATGGTATAGAGAAATGACAGCAGGCAGTTTACATTATCCAGCGGAGGTCTCCGGTTCCGTTCATGGAATCTGAAACTGTCCTTCTGCGAGGTAATAAGATGATCGAAGACACTAAAGTACGTATATGCCGACTCTCCCTCTATCCCTCGTAACACATCCAGCGTCAATTCAGAACTCAACCTCCTCATGTAATTTGCAAGCCTCTGTGAAGCCCGCGAAATCGCATCTGCATCAATCTTTTCTGAATGGTCTCTCAGGGCGCGCTGAAGCACGGTGCGGCAGTTGGCTATCTTGCCTGTCAATACTGCCTGCGCTATTAAGGCGGAAGTTTTCAAATCATCGGCTCTACGATATTGTTCACGCCTCAGGAGGACATTGCCGGACACGGGACCCTGAACCTTTGCAAGAAAATCTCCGTTCTCTGTGAGAAAACTAACAGCTACACCGCTCTCAGCACAGAATCCCATTAGGTATGGACTGCAGGAAACCTGTCCAAAGCAGACAATCCCGCCGAGAGTATGAACGGGCAAACGCAATCGTATTTCATCATCGGCTTTTATTACAACAGTTTCGCCTTCTTTAAATAAATACGAACCCTGCGTTGTTACGAATAGCGTGTTAAGAAGTTTTTTCATATTATTTGTGTCTCTGTTTCTTCTTCCTTTCGATAGCCGATTCTATCTTTTTCAGCTCTTCATCGTCAGCAATAGCTTCCTCCTTCGCCTCTATTGCAAGCCGGTTACGGTTAAAGACCTCATAGTGTTCAAGCGCCAGATTATCCGCTATTTCTTTGGTCACCTTGCCTGCATTAGTAAGAATATCCCGTTCGTTAAATTTCAGGAAGGCATCCAGCTTTTCCCGCCAGTCACGCATGAAAACCTGTCTGCGGCGTTTGGCCTGGTCTTCTGCATAGTTCAGGTACATTTCCACTATACGGTTAAGATGCTCTATCTCTTCATGATTCAGGTAATTCTTGGCAATAGTCACGTCCCCTTTACGGACTTTTGCCCCCTTCCATGAAGTCAATCCCATATTGGGTTTTGATGCATCCGCCCGTTCGGAGATTATCTCCGCTGCAGTCTTGCCTGATACTGCAAAGTGCAGTTTGTTCTGAACAATGCTGAAAAATTCCAGGGTTTCTTCCGCATTCGAATCGTAATCAACCGCAAGTTTATAGATGTCTCGGATTTTCTGATAAAAACGCTTTTCGCTTGACCGGATGTCCCTTATCCGTTCAAGCATCTCGTCAAAGTAATCGGAACCGATATTATTGACTTCTTTCAGTCGTTCATCGTCCATTGTGAAGCCTTTGACGAGATACTCGTTCAATCTCTCGGTAGCCCACTTTCGAAACTGTGTGCCGCGATGTGATTTCACCCGGTAGCCGACCGCTACAATCGCCTCAAGGTTGTAAAACTTTGTGCGGTAATTCTTGCCGTCAGAAGCAGTTGTCAAGTATTCCTTGACAACTCGTCTTTCGAGCAGTTCTCCTTCATCAAAGACATTCTTGAGATGCAGGCTTATGTTTTGCTTTGTGGATTGAAATAACTCCGCCATTGCCAGTTGGCTCATCCAGACCGTTTCATCCTGAAGACGAACCTCGATATGGGTGTGACCATCCTCTGTCTGATACAGAATTAACTCGCTTTTAGTTGGAGTTTGTTCTTTCTTTTTTTTCATTCCTTCTCCATTGCCTTTGCCAGATAACTACTTGCCTTACTGCTTGCCTTTGGAAGACACAGCTCAAGCAGCGAACACTTTTTGCACTTTGCCGAATACTCAGCCTTCGGCGTTATTCCCGATTCAATAAGCTCATGCACCTTCTTTGCTGCTTCCTCTGTCTCCGTTCTTAAAGCCTTGTCAAAGACAACATCCATACGCCGCCGGGTTTTACCATAAAAAATCGCGCCTGATGGAATATTTCCCCCTAACATTTCCTCAAGACACAATGCTTGAGCGCAAAGCTGAATTTCAAAACTGCGCTCAGGGCGAAGATACCCCCGTTTATACTCAACAGGAAATGGCAACCATAAACCAGATGCACCTTCAAGTTTAACCCCGCCGAGTTCTGTCTTATGAAACTCCACTACATCCGCTTTGCCGACAAGACCAAGAACGAGGGAACGCAGCCAAACACTACGGGCTATACGCACATTTCCACGTACTTCCGAAGCAGATGCGTCATCAACTCGCTCATGAAGAATAGTCCCTTCAGCGGTAAATACATTGTCTTCCCATATACGCTCAATAAAATGCAATGCCGCCCGGCGTTCGCAGAAAGTGAAATCTGCAAGTGCAGAAATAGGAATCAGGTCATCTTCTGAATAAAATTTATTTCCTATCATTTGCGGGTATTGTTTTTCCTTCATGCCGAAGATGTAATTTTACGCCCTTTGGTAAGGTAGTATCACTCCACTCAGATTTAATTACATAATCTCCAAATGATTCAGGATATGTTTTCCCTTTCTTTTTCGCATCCTCGCTTAAATCAATCTTAACACCATCAAAAAGCTTGTACGCGTGGCAACACCCAAGTCTTGCTTCCCGCTTATTCTGTTCAGCGTTTTTATCCGCTTGCGTTCCAACATGTTCAAAATCAAATATGCCTCGCACATTCATCTCAGGACGCGCCGCTGACTGATCCTGATCAAACATATGCGATAATGCTTCGAAAAAGACATTTAAATCCTCCTCTGTAAATCCTGTTTTCTCGGCGAACGCCGGAGAAATAAACACTTTACCAACATATAAGGCATATGGAACGATATGCTTATTACCCATAGTACGCTCTTTTTTTTCATCTTCAGGCTTAGTAACAGCGCAACGCGTAACAGAAATCTCTAATGGTGTAATTGCATGTACTGATTGTCCAAAGGTAAACTGAACCGGCCCACGCACCTGTCCATATGCTGAACCCTTAAGAACATCTTCTCCTGTTGATAGCACCCCGCCAAATGTCCGAATATCATAAAATTCACGGCACAACCATTTCATGGCCGCTTCAGCTTTATCCTTATCTTTATTTTTATCTTTCGGCAATCTTTCCGTACTCTGCTTTATGGCTGTATCCAATTCATTGTTGATAATATTACCTTGCTTAACAAGAATATTGAACCTATTGCTTTCTTCACTGTTACCTATGTTCTCTGTATTGGACGGAAATTCAATTACAAAATTCCTGATTTTCCGCTTCAAGCAAACATCCGAGACCAATCCTTTATTGGTTGTTGGATCAATGCGAGGCAGATTGCCCGCGTCGGGATCTCCGTTAGGATTTCCGTTGACAACATCAAACAAAAATAGGACATCGTGGCGATTGGTAATGATAGACATATTAGACCTCCTTTAAATTGGTAAGATTATTTTCTGCACTCTGCCCATCTGTTAACGCGGTTTCGCCTTCTGTTGATAAAATCCCAAAGCAAATTTACCTTGTTCTTCAAGAGTTAAAATGCGTGGAAAGACAGGCGGCTGTCCAGTAGTGGTCGGCTGAAATTTACTGAAAATTTCGGTGATATCTTTTTCAATTGCATCCGCAGCTTTTTTGTCTTTTTCTTCTCCTTTTTTCAACTTGGATAAATGATGCCTTGCCAACCGGCATAATAAAGGGAAAGATGAAGCCGGCGCAGAAGAAGCTGTGCCATAATAACGTTCAACAATACCCGCTCCTTTTCGTTCATAATTGTGATACTTGTCCTGCAGATTCTCGAAAACAGCTAATACCCTCCCAAGATTATACGCCGGATCTGGCGTATCTGCTAATTCGTACGTTGGCATAAACTCGTCCTCCTTTTTGTTTGGATTTCTTAATAAAATTAACTTGATTAGTGCAAAACGCGATGTACTGAAAGGATATGTTCTCTCTTCTTCACTTTCTTTTACTAAAGCACTTTGAAACTCATCAAGAATCGGTTTTAATAATATGATCGGCAACGAACTTCCTTTCAAAGCCGCTAAGTAAAGTTGAATAACTCTATCGCCAACCAACTTTTCATTTTTACGGTTTTTACTACGCCGAAGGGTTGTTTCCGCCAAAGCATACATCCTGTAGGGTGATAGAGGACTCCCTTTCACATTGGACTTTTTCATCTTTTTAGCAACACTTGAATAAAAAGGTATAACCTGCACATCCTGCCACCATTGATTTAAGTTTTTTGTAGCATCGTCTAATGTTTGATCTATCCACTGCTTTACCATTGCACGCCCTGCATTTCCTGATAATGCTAACGTATACAAATGTTCTTGCCGCAATACTTCCGGCGGTTCTATTCCGGCAAATTGTGACCCCAGCAAACTTTTTACATGTTCGGGGTAGGCATTGTTAAAAATTTGGCCTATCAAACCAGGTATTTTTAAGCTTCTCTTACACCAAAAACAAAAGACTACAGGACCAACAGAAATATGATAGTTATCATCACGAAGAAGATAGTTAAGCGCATTACAGTATGCAATAGCGCCTTTTACCGATACGCTTGTATAGCTCGCATCGGGCGCTGACTTAGAACCCGGTATCTTCTCCTGTTGTTCAGAAAGTCCATAAGAATGAAACGAATCCGATTCGGCGCTTGCTATAGTTGACCCAGTCGGATTAGCATCAGGAATCCTCTTAAGTTTTGGCAGATGGCTATTTGACATAGGCGCGCTTACATCGCCTGTTATAGAACACACCCTGCCACCACCGTGTGCAAGAAAGCATGCATTTTCTTTTTCTCCAAGCCACCTTTGATACCAACTGCTCCACCACGACAACACTTTTTCATCTTCAATAGGTAGAACATTCCCAACTTTAATAGTTGCATCGATCGAAGCGTTTTGCCGAAAAAAAAGCGGCATTTTCTCTCCGCTTGGTAAAACAACAATCCATTGTTCTTTGCCCTCTCCCCGGCTGCCGGGTTTTTTATACTTTTCATAAACCAAGTTCGGAATAACTGGATGGCCTTTAATGTTTTCCTTCCATTTCAGAAGAATTTTCAACTCTCGATTATTTAACTCATTTGCAGCATCATGAATTCGTTGCCAAAAATTTTCATGTTTAGCTTGCGCTTTATCTTTAATGGACTTTGATGGTGACTCACCTATCCCAAAAATAGTCAATATATCTTCAACAAGAAACTCCGCCACAGTACCGCTATCTTTAGGCTCTAATGTACGTGGTAACTTATCGAATAATTTTCCGAAGTCCTCGTCAGTTATTAACGGTATAAAACCCTTAAAAACGCCATTCTCGTCTATATGTATAAGCCAAGCAACATAGCGGCTTTCAAATTCAGCCGAATTAATCAGCAAATCTCCATACCGTGTTTTTATATTTTTTGCAAATTCATAAAGAGATTGTAACAGCATCACTCCACCCCCTTTATCTGAGGCCGCAATACAGTTATCCGATCAGGATGACAATCCATAACGGCATCTTTAATTTTTGCGTGAAAGAATACCGGCATAGGCTTAACATGCAGATTTTCTTCATCGGAGGCGCTTCGCTTTGAAGGATCAAAAACGTCATACAACATAATACCTAAATCTTCTTCCTGCCAATTGGTGAGCTTTATTTCAGACGGATTCTCAACCCAATCAAAATCAGCGGCGAATTCGCGGCATCCCAATCCGGGCCGATGATAACATTTGCCCTTACGCGCTCGCCTCTGCACTTCTTCGATGTAAACATTAAGTGGGTGTTTGCTGTGCTTTTTGGTCGGACAAATTTCTGCGGTTATCAGATATTCAACATCAGCGAGCGCAAGCATATTACGTTGAGCACGCACATCCTTATGACTTGCCTCAATGTATTTCACTTTCTGCCTACCAATCATCCAAGAAAAGGCTTCATTTATGCTTACAATGTCTTTAACTTCATTCCTCCTGAAACTAAACCACCTGCCTTTTTTAATCACTGCAATACTATCAATAATGTAATGTATTTCCGGCTCCCAAAAAATTGCTTCAAGCACGCCTCTCGCGGCGGAAGGCGTACATACTGGGTAACTTACCCGTTCAACCTTCATTTCCGGCCGGGTAAAACATGCGTAATCTCCCCACACACGAACAGTAATTTTGTTTTGTTGTCTCATATCATTAACTCCTCTGGTGGTAGATTTTCTACAACCACCCCTCTATGGGTTTTTATATCATAGAACAATTTGTTTAACACCGGTATCTCAAGACGCTCTGGTATTAACGGCGTTAATGCGCTCTTTAACTTCTCATAGTCCGAATGAAACCCTTTCCGCAGATTAACCATATATCTCTGCAGAGACCTTATATCTTCACGGTCAAACGATTGTCCTTTTCTAATTCGCGCAATAATATCTGTGGCTTTCCCGTATGGAACAACAACTGTTATTGTATCATCTTTTATTACCCTAGCCATACTGTCAACCTTGCGAAAATTAAACTCAGCACGTTCGTGTTGAATGGTATGACTTCCTCTACGCTGATAATCAGTTGGAGTGACTTGATACAGTTCGGTAAAATATTCTTTAAATAATTTGGGGTCCGTTGCCAGCCGAGTAATGTCGAGATGTGCCACTGTTATATTGGTAGCAGTGCTATAAATCCCCGGAGGCAATCCACCATCATGAGGATTAAAAACTACCACCTCGCCTAATCGCGGTTTGCCATTTTCATCAACAAGAAGACCTTCACGATTGCATCGCCCTGCCGATTGCACAATCGAATCAAGCGGCCCCATAGCCCGGAAAACTACCGGAAAATCAATGTCCACCCCCGCCTCTATCAGTTGCGTAGAAATAACCCAACATGGATTACCAGTCTTGAGACGATCCTTTATGATATTAATTCTATCCAGACGATGAGCCGGACACATGGCAGAAGAAAGATGAAAAACACTTTCATCCAAATCACTAGAACTGTATCTCTCCTCAAGGTTTTTCCGTATCGCGACCAACAATTCATAAGCCTGTCTGCGCAAATTAAGAATACATAAAACCTGATTATGCTTAATCATTTTTTGTGTAACGTCTTGCCAAGTCCACAGCGAATCAAACCGCTCAACCGTATATTTGACCCTTTGCAATGATTTATACAAAATATCCGGCTTAGGAGCTATCTCTATAATCTCGTCATCAATAAAACCATTTTTCAGATTGGTTGTCTTTTTAAATGCCGGTTGAGTCGCGGAACAAAAAACAAAACTTACACCATAACGGTTTTTTAATTCCCGTAAAACATCAAGCAACGGCTCAAGCAAATGTGTGGGTAACGTTTGCACTTCATCAAATATCACAACGCTCTGCGCAATATTATGAAGCTTACGCGCCTGAGCGGGCGACGCGGAAAAAAGTGTTTCAATAAACTGAACCGAGGTGGTAACGACAATAGGAATATCCCAATTTTCCATAGCCTTTTCAATATCCTGCGCTTGAACAGGGTCAATATCAGAACGCGGAATATCAACGGCTGAATGATGTTCAAGTACATTTTCTTTCCCAAAAATATCACGATATTCTTTGGCATTTTGTTCGATAATTGATAAATACGGAATAACAACAATCACTCTGCGTAAATTATGTTGTCTGGCATGCGCTAAAGCAAATTCCATTGACGAAAGCGTCTTACCTCCACCAGTCGGCACTGTCAATGAAAAAAAACCTTGCGGCGATTTTTCGCCTTTGTTGAGACATGTTTCAAAAATGCCGTTGCGCAATTCTTTGATCTCAGCATTTTTAGTCGTAGCGCTTTTTTTCGCACGTTCTTCCTGCAATTTTTGCAATAAACTACGAGGTTCAAACGGCACTATTTTTCTCTTCCATTGCGAACCAAATAGCTGTCGCTTTTCCCACTCTTCTGTATTCAACCGATCAGCATCAACAAGCAACGAAAATAACATGCGAATCAAAATTTCATAACGAAATCTTGCCTCTTGCGAGTCGTTATCCGAAGATACTTCCTTAAATTCAAATGCTTTGATCTTTTCAGCAGTATGGTTTAAAATCTCCTTAATCCTGTCGCGAACATTATATTTTTTGCCATTAACCAACAGGGCTAAATCTGCGGCGTCATATAAACCAGCATGGTGTCCAGCAACCGCAAATGTTGCCGCTAAAGACTCATGCTCAAATAAAGCCTTGCCTGCACCATATACTGCATGAGCTGTATCTACTCCGCCCTGCCGCTCTTTTCTTAAATACTCCTGAAACTCCTTACGATATTTACCTATATCGTGCAACAATCCGGCAAGTTTTGCCAATTCGGCAAACAATTTCTCATTTGGCAGTATCGCTTTGGCAAACTTCGCAGCCAGATCAGCGACTTCCGTAAGATGTACATCCAGCATCTGCCACTCATTTTCCGGCCTACCTTTTCTACTTTCTCTACCTTCTAAACTATGCGCATAAAAAATTGGTTTCATACAGCCTCTACCTCTTTTTATTTATGCAATTTACCTTCGCTTCATTATTTCCTGAAAGTCTTTGGAATATTTACCAAGGTCATGCCATAGCCCAGCTAACCATCCCCACCTTGAACAGCCGAATTCTTTAGTCATATCAGCCGCCCCTTTCAGCCGTACTTTTTAAATGATTATCTAGTCTGTGTCTCTGACCTTGTGAATTAGTGGAATGGGCGTAGAATTGTTTCATGACGGGAAGATCCTTTACTGCACGACAAAACAATGGGATTTTGCACTTCAAATGTGAGTTACAACTCACATATTCTTTCCCAACGACAACAAGGATACTTCAGCCTGGCTTTAATTGAGATTCTACTCCAAACGAAATGCCTCCGCAACCAAAATAACCTTTATCTTAACACGAAAGAATATATGCTCTGTCTTTAAAATTATGTTTGATGTGAGTCCGTGGAAAGCCAAAGCAATTGATGGTATCAAATCAATACACCCCTCAACCCCCTCTTTTTAGAGGGGATTTCTGCTCTCCTCTCTAGAAACATGTCCTCACGAAAGTGGGGAGAGGAGCCGGAGGCGCGTTTTATTACGACAGCATGCTTTAAACTGAATTTTTACAAATAAAATTGTTCTTGAAAGAATCTTTCCTTTTTGTAGAATAGCTGAGCTAAAATTTTAGATTTGCGATTTCGGATTTACAATTTTTTTTTATCTAAAGGGAGAAACTTATCGTGAAATACATATATACAGCCGAAAACTGCCCAAAATGCGAGATTTTAAAGAAGAAATACAAAGGTGAAGGTGTACGATTTGTTGAAAGAAACGCAGATCGGATTAAGCAGCCAGAAGATGAAATCGACCGGGAAGCACTGGTTCAGGCGTCAATGCAAAATATGGAACTGCCGGTGGAAGTTGATATGGAATGTTAGTGTAATGCACCGCAAAGGACGCATTGTACACGGAGGAAACGGATCAAACGGGAAACAATTTCTACCTGTTTACTCCCTAACCTGAGAAAAAAAAGATTCGTTCAGACGTCGTCCCGAACCTTAAGATTCTTCGGCTTTTCCTCAGAATGACACAAGGCGAAGGAATGACAAATACGAAGGGGTCGAAATGACAATTACAGGTAAAAATCGAAAAATCGTAAATCGTTCGACTGATCCTTCGATGAACTCAGGATGCTGCGCCGTGCATGGTGAGTCTATCGAACCGTCACGACGAAGTCTAAAATCGTAATTCGTAAATTTTACCCCTTGACCAGCCCCCAACGTTCACGAATACGTTGTTCTACCTTTACAAAAAATAGCCTATCGACCAGAATACCGATTATGATAATTACAATCATCACGGCGATGACCTGGCTCATGTCATTTAGCTCCCGCCCAATCATCATAAGATGTCCTAATCCCAAACATACAATTAATAATTCGCCCGCCATGAGCGAACGCCAGGCAAAAGACCAGCCTTGTTTCATCCCCGTAATGATATGCGGAAGGGCAGCGGGAATAATTACTTCAAGATACAGCTTCCATCCCTTTGCTCCCATAGTTTTTGCAGCACGAATATAGAGTGACGGTACGCTTTTCACGCCAGCATCCGTTGCAATCGTAATTGAAAGTACTGCGCCCATAAAAACCAGAAATATGATAGATCTGTCATTCAGACCAAACCAGAGCAATGAAAGGGGCAACCAGCAAATTGTCGGTAATGTTTGCAAACCGGTAAAAAACGAACCCAGCGTTTCTTCGAAGAGACGAACCCTGCCGATAAGCAAACCCAGAAAAATGCCAACGACAATAGAAATCCCGTAACCGATGGCAATTCTCTTCATGCTGATTGCGATACCGATGAGGAAGGTATGATTTTGGAATCCATGAACCAACGTTTTAAAAACCGAAACGGGAGAAGGAAGGACGTATTCCGGCCATATCCCTAACCTGAACAACCCTTCCCAAATTCCTATAAAAAGGATATAAAACATTGTCCGTTTAAGTATGCTTTGCATTTTCTCAGATTCCTCCTCCAATGTCTGTTTTTGCAGGTCCTTCAGTTGTACACTTTATATCACATTCTACACATGAATCTGCATCCATCTCGCACTTCATAACCTTATTAATCTCAGCTTTCAATTCTTTCATGATCCTGGTGGAGTATCCTGCGACATTCACGTCATTATCATCACGCGGTCTTGGCAATTCCACCAGAAACTCTTTTTTGATTTTTCCCGGCGCTGTTGAAAGGATTATTATCCGGTCGGCAAGACACACCGCCTCACGGATATTATGGGTAACGAATAAGATCGTCTTCCTGGTTTTTAGCCAGATATTCTGTAACTCGTAATGGAGTATCCACCGTGTCTGGGCGTCCAATGCGGAAAAAGGTTCATCCATCAGGAGCATCTCCGGATTCATCGCAAGAGCCCTGGCTATGGCTACGCGTTGTTTCATTCCGCCGGATAGTTCATGCACCTGGGCATGTTGAAACTTTGACAAATGCACCATTTTGAGATACTCAATAGCTATATTTCGTCTTTCCTTGCCATTAAATCCTTTTAATTTTAAACCAAATTCAACGTTTTTTACCACATTCAACCAGGGAAAGAGAGCCGCTTCCTGAAATATAACAACACGGTCAGTTCCGGCCCCGTTAATTTTATGATCATCAGCCCATACATCGCCTGAATCAGCCTTTTCCAGCCCTGCGACAATATTCAAAAGAGTAGTCTTCCCGCACCCGGAAGGTCCAACGATACATACAAATTCTCCTTGTTGTATCTCAAGGTTTATATCTTCCAACACATAAAAATTTCTGTCTTTTGATTGAAATGATTTCGACACGTGCTGAACACGCAGTTTGGGCCATACCCCATTCACCCTTTGAGATGCCTGCAGTTCTTTACCAACTTTAACCTGGTCTATGTCTACGAAATTTTCAGTTCCTACGCTTTCCGTCACGTTCACTGCCTCCAAACAGCCTTACATTATTTTTCTTTTTTTCCTTTTTAGTTACACGCGGCAATGCCCTCTCTTTGAGTATCCTGTTGAGCAGCCTCAAGTCGACCATTCCCGATAAATCAGGCTTCCGTTCTCCCAAAAAACCAGCGTTATACGCCATCTCTGCATAAGAAAACAGCGATGAGATGATCGGATCGTAGGTAATTTCCAATCGTGAGAAGGCATCGTCCATAATATTCTTTGGAAGAGATATCCCTGAAATAGCCTTTATCTGGTCACCAATAACAGTCTTTGCTTCTTCAGGATATTGATTAATCCACCGGGTTATTTCAACATGAGCTTTCAGCCATTTTTTGACCCAATCGGGATGTTTTTTAAAAAAATTTGTTCCTACAATCATCAGCGTTGAAGAAAACCGACCGCCATCCCATAAGGTTCTTTCGTCAAGAAAAATCTCACCGCCTGCCTCCTTAAGGAGTCTTGAAGCCCATGGTTCTGGCACCCATGCCCCATCGATCTGTTTTTGCATAAAAAGGTTTAGAATATCCGGATTTCGCAGGGGAAGAATATTAACCGTCCCACCCCTTTCTTTTGGCTTTAAACCACAGGTTTTAATATACTCACGAAGGGCAATATCCTGCGTGTTTCCAAGTTGTGGAGAAGCGATTCTTTTTCCGGAAAGATCTATGGCTTTTTTTATATTGGAATCCGGCCTTACGATCAATAATGACCCGCCACTCGATACGCCTGAAATTACCTTTAACGCCTTGCCGCCAGAACGCACATATCCATTTATGGCAGGACTAGGGCCAACGTAAGCAATATCAATGTCCTCAGAAAACACGGCCTCAATGATTGATGGCCCTGCATTAAAAAGAGTCGATTTTATTTTAACCCCAGTCCCCAAATATTTCGCAAAGGTGCCGTTGCTCAGCCCAATAACAGCCTGTGCATGGGTAATATTCGGGAAATACCCCACGCGAATCGTGTCATTGTTACCCTTCCGCGAACAGGCAATACCAGTTACAATTACAAAGAACAGGAGACAAAAACAAATCCAGTATCTTAAAGTCTTCAACTTATTTCCTAACACAGCACAGCCACAACCAAAAATACTAAAAAATAAGCGCAGGCGACAAGTGACGGGTGACGTTTTTTCCCGTCACTCGTCATGCGATACACGTCACTATTTCTAAAAACTTACAAAAAAGTGTTTTACGGGGGAATACTATAGTCACAAACGAAAACAACAAATTCTATCATCTTGATAGACTTTTAATAAAAAATGTTATATTGTGTATGTCAGCGCTTCTCGTTCACTTTTTTCTAATGAATCTACGACACGCTTACACATGTCGGCAAAGGTCATTTTGTCCAGTACATCTGCTATGGCGTTCCGAATCTCCATCATCACACCCCGTATTACACAGGTAACTTCTTCCGAACACGGCTTGTAAGACATCTGACTCACGCAGTCCACAGGCGCAATTGCCCCATCCAGCGCCCGAATTACCTGGCCTAAGGTAATTAAATCGGGCGACCGGGCCAATTCATAACCACCCCTGAGACCCATTTTGCTATTTAGTATACCCACTTTCCTCAAGGTAAGAAGGATATTTTCTAAGAATTTTTGTGGAATCTTTTCCTTTGCGGAGATTTCCTTAATCTGGACTGCCCCCTTTTGGTAATTTGCCGAAAGATAAATCATTGCACGGAGGGCATAGTCGCTTTTTTTGGATAGTTTCATAACAATTATTCATCAAAAACAAAATATATATAATTAGTAGACATTCTAATAAAAATTCAAAAAATGTCAACTAATTTTAATTTTACATTGTTTTTGCTGCGTTGATGATGGCTTTATCCAATGCGTTGAATTTTTCTATATATGCAACACGTTCACAGCGTAGCTCAGATACCTGTTTTATGATATTGTCTACATCATAGAATTTTTCTACATCATATTTGGATAAATCCATACCTTGCACGGAAGTAGGCACTTCAAGATTCCAGTATTTGTCTTTGCCCCATTTATTTGTACCACGCACAATACCCCGGATAATGGACGACATCTCAGGAATCTCTATTCGTTGTACCTTGCGCTTCATTACCTTTGCCCCGCCAGGTTGCTTTTCAATGATCTCCCCCAATCCTCCGGTATTTAATTGATAGCAATGAACCTTACCCTCGTTTCGCTTGACAAAATCATAGAACCAGTTTCCTTCGTACGATTTGTCACCTATAATAAAAGGATTGGTGCCGACCTCCCGAATAGATTCTCCTGCGCGTTTCGGGTCGCCAGCGGATGTTTCTATAGATTCGCCTATCATGAAGACAGCCGCAGCCTGCTCAGGGGTAAGTTTAGCGGCAAGCGGAACAACGGTGTGGCGGCGGGTAATAAATACAACGATCATCCCGTCCATATTATCAATGGATGGCAAATTGATGGTGTTTGAAATGTACGGGCTGAGGTCATCGCGCATCATGATTCCACGCCCATTGCTGGTCAAAGTATCGTCTTCGAAATAGAGATTTCCTTCATAATCGATCATAACGTTTTCAAAAATGGCTTCGCGGGAGATTGCAGCCTTGTAAATTATCGGTTGAGTGAATGGATCGAGTCCCTCGGTTTTTAGGTAAAATCCACGCTCAGAACCGTACGCCGAACCGTCTTTCTTGAGGAAAACCACGTCATCTTGTAATATTTCAATCCCTTCGTCCTCCTCGTTTAAGCCGTGCGTATGACAGGTATGCGTCGTTTTTCCTGTACCGCTCATTCCAAAGATGAGCATGCCGTATCTCCTGATACGACCATCGCTCCCTTTTGCCTTTAAAATCTTTGAACCCGCATGGAGACCCAGCATACCCTTCTGTTTGGCATTCCACATGGCCATTCTCAAAAATCCCTTCTTGGATTCGCCGTAATAGTCACTTCCCAGTACAATGGTAGTGCTAATCTCCGGGAAAACCAGTATTTGCCGGTCAGTCTCCTGCCATTCCGGAATGTAAACAATATATTGTTTTAGTTCTCCCTCAGGTTTGGCAGGGAAGAGCGTCGCCCATGTCATATAGGCAAGCCGAATCATCTCGGGTCTCTGGATAGAAACGAAGAAATTGCAATTCGGTGAAAATTCATTATTGCTTCCCATTGATCGATTGATTCTCACAAAGGGCGCTCGTTTGATGTACTCTTCAACCAGAGCCAGCGTATTGGGGAGATTGTTCATAATCTCGGTTTGTTGAGGATTGAGTGTTTTGAGACGAACTGCTTCACTTCCTACATACACAGTTACCTTTGCGCTGCGGTTCTTGACGGTGGAATGAACGGCTACATTCCCAAATTTTGTAAATGAGGCAAACCTCTCAGCGCTGCGTCGCAATGTCCAGTCCGTAGAATTTATGACATTTGGAGCGCCGCTAAAGTATTTTACAATCCGATTAACTACCTCAAACTCCCCCACTGATGCAGATGTTGTTAATGACATATGCGTCCCCTTCGCTGATTATAATGAGTGCTAGTAGTTTCCCCTCATAGCAAAGCATTTATCTAAGTATAAAATTACCGCATTATAGTAAATAAAATAAATTATGCAAACGAAAATTTATGTCGTTAACAACGGCAAATTTGAATATACCCTGCAAATCGAGTCGGCGAGTTTATCGGGGTCGTGCCGGAGCAGGTCTTGCTTTTCCCAGAGGACACGCTTCTGATTGAAGTCTTCGACGAGGTCAGACTTTTTGACATTTACATTCAGATTATAGACGCCTTCGTCCATCAAAACAACCTCGGCGCCTTCTTTTTGGTATCTGTCGATAATGTCATTGCGGGGGATATTGTTATTCACAATGACGTAATCCAATACCCCTTCTCCAAGATATTTGGTAACGGCTTTAATATGATCAGAAACTTTGTAATGATCCGTTTGTCCCGGTTGGGTAACAATGTTGCAGACATATATCTTGGTGGCCTTGCTGTTTCGAATGGCATTGCGGATACCGATAACCAAGAGGTTTGTTATAAGACTTGTATAAAGGCTTCCAGGCCCTATGACAATAATGTCGGCTTTTTGAATTTCTTCTACTGCTTCCGAGAAAGGAGGAACATCATTGGATTTCAGAAATACATTTTTTATCGGTGGCTTCCCTACGGCGCGCACATTAAATTCTTCTTCTACATAGGTGTTATCCTCCAGTTCTGCGCAAATATGAGTATTTGCAAGGGTAGAAGGGAGTACCTTTCCCCGAATATGTAATATCTTGCTGGCTTTTTTAATGGCCTGTTCGAAACTGCCGGTAATATCGGTCAAAGCAGTCATCAATAAATTTCCAAGACTCATGCCTTCCAGTGAACCTCTGTTGAATCTGTATTGAAACAATTGGTACAGCTCCCGTTCCTGTTCTTCCGTTTCCGAAAGCGCTACAAGACAGTTTCTTGCATCTCCCGGCGGTAGTATTCCAAACTCCTCTCTCAACACGCCAGAACTCCTGCCAGAATCAGTAACCGTTACGACAGCCGTAAGATTTTTACTGTAGGTTTTTGAGCCTTCCAGCATAATGGGAAGTCCAGTGCCGCCGCCAATGGCAAGTATCTTAAGCCTATCGGGTGTTTTCCCCATATTGTGAAGCTGGAGAATCGTAGCGATTTGGAAGATACGCTTGATCTTATAGTCAGGCTTGTCACAGTCATTCACCGCAGGCTCATTCTTAAACCTCCCATGCAACATTTGGATGGCGGTCATGCCCAGTGATTTTGCAATTCTGAGTTCTTCCCTCACCCTGTCGCCCACCATGACAGCCTCTCTGAAATTAATATTATGTCTTTCGATAAGGTCACGCATGCAATCTTCCATGGGAAGACCTATTTCCTGGTCACTGATTACAATTTCATCAAAGTACGGTTTTAAACCAAGGATGTTTATCTTTTTTTCCTGCCGTTCGTGTACGCCTACCGTTAGTAGAAAAAGCTTATAGCCTTTTTCTTTTAATTCTTTGAGCGTTGGATTGACATAAGGAAATGGTTTTATCTCAGAGACTTCACTGCTATTGTATGCCTTATAGGCAATAGTTACCAATTTACTATCGGCATTATACTTATTTACGATTTCGTTAAATATGAGATGGTATGGGCCGTGTTTTTCAGAGAGTTCCTTTTGCAACTGATAGACCTCTTCTTCTGTGCACGGCAGACCTGCCTCAACCAGCGCCTTAGCTGCACGTCTCCTGGATGCATCGATAAGTGAACCTGAACAGTCGTACAATGTGTCATCCAAATCAAAGATTACAGCTTTTATTTTCATAGGCAAAATGTCCTCACTTTAGTAAATGTGACGTTCTTCTCAATTTATTTACCAGTAAATGGGCCTGTCGTGTTGGTTCTGGGATACGGTATCCGCAGCAAGTTTTCAAGGTAATACGTATTGCAAGTGACAGGTTTATTTTGTGACCTGGAGATACAAAGATAGGTTTCGTATTTTTTTTTGTTCTCAGAACAACCCCAACGACTTTATTTCCGTAAATAAGTTTTGAGTATGCTCCAGCGGTATTTTCTACACTGCTGTTTTCCCCTACCAGCCGACTCTTTGCACACCCAATAGATGGTTTATCCAGAATCAGTCCCATATGCGATGCCAGGCCAAAACGGCGGGGATGGGCGATCCCCTGTCCGTCAAATATGATAACATCCGGATTATTTTTCAGTTTGCGAAATGCCCTGAGCAGGATTGGCGCCTCACGGAAGGAGAGGAGTCCCGGAATATAGGGAAATCTCGCCTTGCCCACAGCCATTGCCTCCTCAATCATTTCTAAATGTTTGTTTAGCTTAAATACAACCACACCTGCAAAAAAACGGTTGCTGTGTTTGTCGTAAGAAACGTCAGTCCCTGCTATAGTCTGAATTTTCCCTGTATATTTTTCAAAGGTCAATAAATCTCTTAACGTTTCCTGTATCTGAATTGCCTTTTTGTAATTTACACGCCATGAGTGTAATTGATTTAATTTCATGTCTCTAAATTGGTATCGGTTCACCCCCCTCCCACCTGGGACGGGGGAAAAACGTTTCCTCCCCCTCAATGGGGGAGGTCAGTTGGGGTGTAGAACTGTTACCTAAATTGTTATGGGGCTTCTAACTCCTCAATCTTTGGTAAGTCTTTAAGGTCTTTTAATCCGAAATATTCAAGAAACTTTTTCGTGGTACCGTAGAGTAAAGGATGTCCCAAAGATTCATCCCGCCCTACAACCTTAACAAGGTCTTTTTCCATGAGCAACCGAATTATTTGACCTGACTGCACCCCGCGTATGGATTCTAAATCTGCCCGCAAGATAGGCTGTTTGTAAGCAATTATCGCAAGGGTCTCAAGGGCTGCCTGTGAGAGTTTTGTCTCTCCCGATTTTTTCCTTAATTTTGCGATCCATTCGTAATATTCTGGTTTTGTAAATAACTGGTAGCCGCCTGCAATTTCTTCAATCTGAAACGATCTCCCCTGTGTTTCGTAATCATTTTTGAGCTGTGTAATTGCCTCAAGAACCTGCGCGCTATCTATATCTCCAATAATGTCTACCAGTTTGCGGAGTGTAATTGGTTCTTCGGCGGCGAATATTAATGATTCAATGATTGGTTTAATTTTG
Source organism: Planctomycetota bacterium (assembly GCA_016235875.1). Lineage (GTDB taxonomy): Bacteria > Planctomycetota > Brocadiia > Brocadiales > Brocadiaceae > Wunengus. The sequence continues at coordinate 25,582 of JACRII010000122.1, read as the reverse complement.
TCAATTTTTTCCATGTGTCAAAATACCGTTGGTTTATACAAACTACTTAATTTCCCAAGCCGGAGGTTGAACTGTACTTTTGATTTTATCAATAGCGTCCTGTACGGCCTTGATTACAGCCTTTGTAGAAATAGTAGCACCTGTAATGGCCACAATCTTTTCAGCGTCTTTTACCTTCGAGACAACGAGTTGATTGTAGGTTTTCCTTTTGAATTGCTCCTGAAACCATGGTTGAGCCTTGTTTTTTGCTTTCTTTGATAACCCAAATTTTTTAATTCTTTCAGGTTGTCTGAGGAGCGGTAATTCCCAGGATTCATCGCTATCCCAGTCAATTGATTTCAATTCCCTGCCATAGACTAGACTCCACAAGGTGGTGGTGCTTTCGATCTCGGTCATCTTTGTTCCAAGACCAGGAGTTTCGTTTTGTGCAAGGATATTGATTCCAAGTATCTTTTCAAGATTGGGGTCAATTCCCACCATGACTTTAATCTTGCTTGAATATCCCTGTGCCTCTCCGCTTGCTGCATAACCAACAAGTTGACCCGCCTTGTTCAGTCCCTTATAAACTCGCTCCTGGCCTGCACTATTTGGCGGTGTGATTTCCACAGGGAGACCTTCTAAACTAGGAAGCACCGTATATAAAGCCTCGGTGCGAACGGCTAATTCCTTCTTTTTGATCGTGCCTTTCGTCAGCATAAAAGTCGACGAGACACCTATAGAGGCCAGAAGCGAAACGATAGTCAGGATAATCGTGTATTGCGCCTTCTTTTGCATCTTAAGCTTTCTTTCCCTTGGTACCGTAAAGTCGCGGTTTTGTGAATCGGTCAATAAGAGGCGTTGCCGTGTTCATAAGCAATATGGAATAGCATACACCTTCCGGATAACCAGAATAAAAACGAATCAATACCGTTAGAATACCACAGCCAATAGCAAAAATAATTAATCCCCGTTTTGTCAGCGGGGAGGTAACCATATCGGTAGCCATAAAAAATGCACCCAGGAATAGCCCTCCTGCAAAAATATGGTAAAAAGGATTCTTAATCCACGGCGTTGCTACCTGTGGAGGTAAAATTAAGACCATAACAAAAACCGCGGCGATATAATACGCAGGAACATACCATTTGATGTGACGTTTGTAAATCAGATACATTCCCCCCAGCAATAGAGCGATTGCTGACGTCTCCCCGATACAGCCAGGGATGTTACCCATCAATAGCTGAGTAAGATGGTACGTTTCTGCCCCTGCTTCTTTGGCCAGTGGTGTTGCCCTTGTTATGGCATCTAACAGTTTACCTTCAGCGCCAACCTGTGTTATGTTGTGAACGAGCTTGTGTATCCCGTGTTGAGTTAACGTACGCCAATCGGAATTAATAACGGCTGGATAGGCTACCTGCAAGAAAGCGCGTGCTGCCAGGGCGGGATTCCAGATATTGTTTCCCAACCCACCAAAAGCGTGTTTTGCAATGGCGACAGCAAAGAAAGAACCCACGACAGGGATATACCAGGGAACACTTGGCGGCAGTGTATATGCCAATAAAATTCCAGTAACAACAGCGCTGCCGTCTTTCAGGGCGCTTAAAACAGGAAGTTTTCGTAACCACAAAATGAATACTTCGGTAATAACTGCCGTTATGCAGCTTAGAAAAACAACATAAAGACAGTAAAATCCAAACGTAAAAACACCGGCAATTCCGGCAGGAATCAAAGAAAGTACCACAGCCCACATAATGGTGGGAATACTCTCCATATCCCGAATATGAGGGGATGCGCTGACTATTAAAGCATTATTATTTTGCGTTTGATTTGACATGGAAACTTTTTCTTGCATATTTTAACAGTATGCGTATATACCTATTCTTCCCAAATTAACAGCTATACTCGCTGGTTCAATCGTCCTCGATTGAACCGAAACATTTGGCTTTTTCATGGCTGATATTTATTTAAAGCCCATAACCCGGTTCAAAATATCCGGTTCAATCTACAAGATTGAACCAGCCTTGATACATCGTGCATCAGTAAGGTGGATTAAGGCGCAGGGTTTTTGCGCCGAATCCACCAGGAACATTCTCAAATGGTGGATTCACTTCGTTTAATCCACCCTACACTTTTACCCTTTGTTTGGCGATTTCGGCCTTTGCAAACTTGATGAGATGAACGATAGGTCTTTTTGCAGGACAGATATAACTGCAACAGCCGCATTCTTTACATTCCATAACGTTGTTTTCGGCCGCCAGATTGAACTCCTTTGCCTCGCACATGACACTCAATTCACTGGGATTCAAACCATACGGGCAGGCATCAATACAGCGACCACACCGGATGCAAGCGTGTGACTTCCACTGCCGTGCATCCTTTAATACAAGAATACCGCCCGTTCCCTTTATGGTGACGGCCGCATCTACATTGCCCTGTGCAATGCCCATCATAGGGCCGCCAAAGATAATTTTATTGGCAACCTCTGTCGCCTTTGCCTCTTCTAATAATTGTTTGATTGGTGTTCCCAAACGCACCAAAAAATTTTGTGGATTTTCTACGCCGTTTCCGGTTACGGTAACCAATCTCTCGATTAAGGGTCTTTTGAATTTCACTGCCTCATAGACGGCGAAGGCCGTTCCTACATTTATTACAATAGCGCCCACCTCCAACGGTAATTGAGTGGGTTTGAATTCACGATTTAATAATGCTTTGATGAGTTGATGTTCAGCCCCCTGTGGATACTTTACCTCCATCAAGTCTATTTTAATCTGAGGTTCATTTGATAAAACATCTTTGAAAAGGGTATAAACATCCTCCTTGTTTGTTTCGATGCCGATGTGCGCCTTTTTACATCCGAGGCACTTCATTACAAATTTCAAGCCCTGAATAATTTCATGAGGCTTATCCAGCATGAGCCGATAATCACAGGTGAGGTATGGCTCACATTCAGCGCCGTTCATAACAACCGTGTCAATTACCTTGTCTTTCGGCGGAGTAAGTTTTACGTGGGTGGGAAAAGTAGCTCCACCAAGACCCACAATGCCAGCCGACTGGATGCGTTGTTTGATTTCTTCTGGTGAGATGTGGTCGATATCGAAATTTTCATTCACACCCTCTATCCACGAATCGTCCTCCGTTCTCTCAATAATGACAGCAGGGGACTTTATTCCTGTGATTGGGTGCGGCCAGGGTGCAACGTCTACAACCTTGCCTGAAATCGAGGCGTGCACGTTTGCAGAAACAAATCCCTGTGCTTCCCCGATCAGTTGGCCTTTTTTTACCATATCTCCTTTTTTTACAATCGGCTTGCAAGGTGCACCGATGTGCTGACTCATGAATAAATAAACGGTGCTGGGAAGAGTCGAAGATACCTCTCTCTTCCCTTTCGTAAGGAGTTTTCCGTCGTCTTCCGGGTGTATACCACCAATAAAGGTTTTTAATTTTGATTTAACAAGAGTCATCATGGCAAAAAACTTTCGATCCCCCGTTTTCACGAGGACAAGGATTATTTATTGAACTCCAAAGGATACAAACATGCTGTAAAAATCCCCCTTAAATCCCATTTATCAAAAAAGGATTCAGGGGGATTTTTAATACTTTTACTGCAAAGCTATCCGGGTTTACCGTAAGGCGCGATCAATCTGGCGAATAGCCTGTTTTAGACGTAGTTCATTTTCTACGATCGCTAACCGCAGGTATCCCTCGCCATTTTCTCCAAACGCTGCACCAGGGGCAACGGAAACTTCGGCTTCGTTCATAAGTTTATAAGCAAAATCTACCGAACCCATAGACCGCCATTTCTCGGGAATGGGCGCCCATACAAACATGGATGCCTTTGGTTTTTTTACATTCCATCCGACACGGTTCAGACCATCGCAAAGCACATCCCTTCTGGATTGATAAATCTCAGCCTGCTCTTTTGTATATTTGTTGCACTCTCTGAGTGCAATAATTGAGGCAATTTGTACCGGTTGAAATATGCCGTAATCATAATAGCCCTTGACCTTCGCCAAGGTACTGACGAGGTCTTTGTTTCCCACGCAAAATCCTAATCTCCAACCCGCCATATTAAACGATTTAGACATCGTGTTGAATTCCACGCCAATATCTTTAGCGCCTTTGACCTGTAAGAAACTCGGCGGCTTGTAACCATCAAATGCAATCCCGCAATATGCAAAATCGTGGATAACGATAATATTATATTTTCTGGCAAATGCCACAATCTCCTCAAAAAAGCCTATTTCCGTAGTAGCGGCAGTAGGATTATGGGGAAAATTGAGGATGAGTATCTTGGGCCGCGGGATAAGGTTTTTGGCCGTATTGATTAAGTTTGGTAAAAATTTCTCATCCTCTGTTAGCGGCACACTTATTACGTTACCACCGGCAAGGTTGACGGCGTGAATGTGAATAGGAAATGCCGGATTAGGAACCAAGGCGGTTTCGCCAGCGTCTAACAAGCCCAAACACAGGTGGGATATGCCTTCTTTTGATCCAATGGTGCAAACCACTTCTTTTTCTGGATCCAGGGTTACGTCAAACTGCTTTTCGTAATATCTGGCAACTTCACGCCGTAGATTGAATATACCGTTAGCGGAGACAGTATATCTATGATTTCTTGGATCCTGAACGGCCTCGCATAATTTTTCAATAATCGGCTGGGGTGTAGGATCATTCGGGTTCCCCATGCCAAGATCAATAACATCGATGTTATTGCGTCTCTTTTCGTATTTAAGGGCATTTAACCTCCCAAACAGGTAAGGCGGCAACTGCTTAACCCTGTTAGCAACATTAATTACAAAATCTTCAGTCATTATGTCTTTTCTTGTAGAATTAAATTATTTTATTGTTATAGATTTTAATCGGTAGTCAGGTTTTTCGTGATCGAAGCATTTTCTATCAGGCTAATCAACCAGGGGCCGAGCCTTTCTTTGTAATGCTGGTTTCTGGTGATCTTTTCCAGTTCGCCTCGTGCAGACTTGAAACTCTTGTTACTGGCAACCTTTTTATCGGTGATTTTAATGATATGATAACCATAATCCGTCTTGATAATATCACTAAGTTCACCAACCTTTAAATGCGCAACCTGTGATCCAATACCGTCCTTTGGACTAAAAGGCTGCATTTTACCGCCACGTACTGCAGAGGCACGGTCGATAGATTCGTTTTTTGCAAGGGTGGCAAAATCGGCGCCCGATTGTAATTTTTTGAGCGCCTCTTCCGCCTCTCTGTGAGTTTTAAAGACGATCTGGCTGGCCTCGATCTTTTCACCATACACCTCGTCGTATGTTTTTTGCAATTCTTCTTCCGTAATGGTAATTGTTTTTTCCATAACCTTTTTGGCAAGGAGTTCAATCTCGGCCTGTTTCCTCATCTTTTTGGATAACTTTTCCTCGACTTTTGCAAGATTGCTATCAACTTTGGCTAATTCCTTGTCAAGATCCGCCTTGTCTTTTATTCGGTAGGCACGCATTAAACCTTCGATTTCCGTGTTAACAAGTTTTTTTAGCTCAGCTTCTACTTCTGCACTCGTGGCAGTTATCCCCTCTTTTTCAGCAGTTTGATAGATCAGTGTTCTTCGGATAAGCACATCTAATGCATCTTCTCCATACGTATCAGTTAATAGGTTATAAAGTTCTTGCTTGGTGACTTTTTGGCCGTTTACAATTGCTACGATGTTTTTATCGGTGATAATTTTCGGTTCGTCTTTTATGGGTTTGGTAGTATTTTTCACTTCCCCAAATATTGTTTGGTTAAAAAACAATCCTGCAGAAATGGATAAAGCAAAAAAAGGTATGCTTACGTAAGTTTTCATTATAGTTCACATTTCGGTTAAAAAGAGTTATAGTAAATACGAAAACTATAAAAAATTGATTTTGAATTATATCACAGTTAAAATTACAGTGTCAATGTTTTTTGGTTTAATATGCATGACGGAGGGTATGAAGTGACGGTGATTATACTGGCAGGTGGAAAAAGCCGAAGAATGGGCTCGAATAAAGCATTTCTTAAGTATGGCGCTACAACATTCATCGAACATCAGGTAATGATGCTTCGTAAAATCTTTGATGAAATCATCCTGTCTGCTAATGATGTGAATGCTTACACCCATTTGAAATTGCCGATTGTATCCGATATAATACCAGAAAAAGGCCCGCTGAGTGGTATTTGCGCCGGACTCAGTCGCGCCAAAAGTTCTCATGCCTTCGTAATCGCCTGTGATATGCCCTTCATTAATGAGAAGCTGATTCTTTACCTCAAAAGTCAGATAAACGGTTCTGATGTAGTCGTACCGCAGACGAGTCGCGGCTTAGAACCGATGCATGCCTTTTATTCCAAGAATTGCATACAGCCGATGCATCGTTGCCTTGGGGAAGGGAGATTGAGGATCGTTGATTTCTTCTCTGAAGTAAAAGTGAAGATTATTGGCGAAAAGGAATTTGCAGGATTAGATACATCTCTGCAATCCCTTATCAACCTGAATACTCCCGATGAATACAAAAAATATTGTAATAACGATTAATTTTGTCAATGGCACAAGGAAACGATGAATTTATTACCTGATTTGCTTATACAAAACTGTGGACAATTGCTAACGGTTGCAGGTGCATCCCGAAGACCTAAAATACTGAAAGGCATGGATGACCTTGGTATTATTTTGGATGGCGCTGTTGCTATAAAAGATGGGAATATTATCGACGTTGGAACTACCAAACAACTGGGAAAAAAGTATAATAAAAAAGGGATACAAGTTATTGATGCGTTGGGGAAAGTTGTTTTGCCTGGGTTTGTGGATTGCCATACCCATGCTGTTTTTGGCGGCGACCGTGCTGGAGAGTTCGTCCAACGCTTGCAGGGAGCAAATTATTTAGAAATTTTAAAAAAGGGTGGTGGAATATTAAGTACCGTTGAAAACACCCGTAAATTAACATTAGAAAAACTTATAAATGTTTCAAAAAAATATCTCGACACTATGCTCTTAGACGGTACCACTACGGTGGAGGTCAAGAGTGGATATGGACTCGATAAAAATAATGAACTAAAAATCCTTAAGGCTATACAATATCTTCAAAAAACACATCACATAGATATTGTGCCTACCTTTTTAGGCGCCCATACGATACCTTCTGAATACCAATCATATCCCGATGCTTATGTTGATTTAGTATGCAATATATTGCAAGAAGTAAAACCTTATGCAACCTTTTGTGACGTCTTTTGCGACGAGGGGGGCTTTGATGTAGAACAAACTGAAAGGATACTCAGTACCGCGAAAAAGCTGGGTTTCGGGCTGAAGATTCACATCAACGAATTTAAAGAAGTCGGGGGAGTGCCACTGGCCGTTAGGTTGTGTGTAACGTCAGCTGACCATCTTGACAATATCAAATATCGTGATATATTAAAATTAAAGAAGTGTGGAATTATTTGTGTGCTGTTGCCAGGTGTGCCCTTTTTTCTCATGAAGAATAATTATGCACCGGGAAGAAAAATGATAGAAGAGGGGTTGCCCATTGCATTGGCAACCGATTTTAATCCCGGTACCTGTCCCTGTGCAAATATACAGATGATAATCACACTGGCGTGTCTCAAGTTGTGTATAACACCTGCACAGGCTATCAATGCTGTTACAATAAATGCTGCACATGCCCTAGAAATGGCAGATAGGATTGGAAGCATAGAAGTCGGTAAACAGGCAGATATAATAATCCTCGATATCCAGGATTATAATCAATTACCTTATTATTTCGGTACAAATCACGTAAAAAAGGTATTTAAAAAAGGCAGGCTGATTGTTGAGGATAAGCAACTCGTTGATCTTCGTTAGCAATGCAGTAACAATGCTCATTGGATAAAGGGAGAAACGTAATCTCCACTGATATAAATTAACATGTACACAAAATGGAGGAAACGTATGAAAATTAAATACTTTATGTTCGTTCTTTTTGTATGGTGTCTTTTAGTAAATGGATCATCCTATTGTATCGCCGAAGAAAAGAAAAAGGGGGAAACTGTAGTGCATGGGGTGATGATCGTAACAATGGATGCTCCCTTACGAGCCACTATTGGGCGAAAGGTAAATGTCGAGGTGGTTGTTGGCAACGAGAGGGCAACAAAGGTAACGACAATATTGACGGTAACCTGCCCTACAACAAAACAACAAATAGGCCGTGAAGCGGAAACGTTGGATGGCTTGTCTTCTCAGAAAATTGTGTATAGCTGGAATACCGAAGGACTAAAGGAAGGAACTTATGTAATACGAGCAGAAGTAGAGAAAGTGCCTGGTGAGACAGACGTCAATGATAATGTAAGGCAGCTAGAAATTATTTTAGAGCGTTAGTTACTTTGCTTTTTTAACCGCTCGTATTCAGTAAATTCGTTATCGGCTTCTGACAGCATGCCTTTCTTTTTGTATGCAAGTCCCAGATTGTAATGTACATTGGCCATATTGGGTTCAATAGCTGCAACTTTTTGAAACTCTTTTATGGCCTCGTCGTACATGCCTTTTTTGCCATATTCAATACCCTTCTCGTTCATCTTCTTTATATCTATTCCACTGTCAACTTCGCTTTGTCGTTCTTCAGTTATTCTCTCTGCAGACACTACCGAAGGAGAGGACTGTACGGAAGCGGTATCTTTTACATTCCGGATATTCGTTGTCTTCTTAGCAGCCGTTTTTTGTGCGGCGCTCTTGGGCTTGACGCTGGCTTTTTTCGCTGTTTTCGGAGCAACAGATGTTTTTTTTGCCGCCACCTTTGTTTTTTTGGGAGTTGCGGCTACCTTGGATTTAGTGGACATTTTTTTATAAGCAACCTCCAGGGATGTGGCCTTCTTCTTTAGTTTAACGTGTTCTTTTTCCAGCGTAGATTGTTTTGCTTTCATCTGTGCATATGCCTTGTTGAGCTTATCTTTCTCTGATGCAAGCATATTGATCCGCCCTTCGAGATTCTGATTCATCGCTTCAAGGTTATCTGACTTTTGTTCCAATCCATTAATCGTTCTGCTAAGCCCGGTCTGGAATTGATGCAATTCACTCCTTTGAAATCTCTCTTCCTGCTTCGTATACTTATATGGGTTTTCTACACCATGAACTGTCTTGATATATGCAAATGATGACAACGCTATCAAAGGAACTACAAGGGCTACATATTTAGTTGATTTTTTCATTTTTTTCTTCCTCCCGGGCTTTGTAGAAGGCTGAAATTATCCATAAGGTTTATTTGTAGATATATTACATCTAAGAATTGAATTTGCAAGCATTTTTAATCATTTTTATAAAATATTTATAGCCCGGCCAAACTCTCTGCTATGAGATAATTTTTTACATTGACTTCTTCTGTAATTATCAATATCATTTATTTTGTAAAATTACCTTGTATATTTCTACTCACCCTTTTGGAGTCCAGGTAGATGAAAAACAAAAAAACCAAGAAGAGTATTTGTTTTGGATGTAATTATGCGATTATCTTGGATGGTAAAATTGCCTTTTGTAATATCCTTATGCGTAACGTGTCTTACCAATCTTGTACAGCCTTTGAGCGTAATTGGCAGATAAACGATATCGTTCCGGAGAAAACGAAGGAGAAGAAAAAGGGGGAATAAAAAGTCTTGTAAAAGCCTATAGAAATATAAAGTTATTATGGGAAAGTGATAAAGGGATAATGTTGCCGAAGCATTATCCCTTTTTGTTTTAAAGAATGAGTAAAATGTAAACTTTGACGTTTAATGATCAGGATCAGGGTATTGTATCGTCAATTTACCGGAAATCCTCTGTGTGTACCTTTGTTGATTCTGGTGGTCTTGATCGGAAATTTGGATTTCTGCATTTCCACTAAAACATCCACAGTTCCACTCACCGCTTCTTTAATTTCTAAATGGCACAGAACCAAATTTTATTGACTACATTTTTAATATATGCTAGACTCTTTGAGATTTAAACTTTATCTTCTGGATAAGTAGGCTGCATTGGTTCTTTGTATTAACCTTGATTCCTCCGGGTCGTTTCAAAAGCCATGTGATACAATATATGCACGGACATAGCTGAATATATATTTAAGATTGCTTGTGATGTGTTATTTATGTAATTCAATTCATGGAGATGGAAATGAAAGCAGAAGAAGTTGCTCAGTTTAAAAGACTGCTCCTTTCGCTGAGAGAAAGGCTAGTAGGAAAGGTAGATTTTATGCAAGGAGAGGCGTTAAAAAAATCCAGGCAAGATGCATCGGGTGATCTATCCAATGTTCCGATTCATATGGCAGATGTGGGTACGGACAACTATGAACGAGATATCATGATAGAACTCATACAGAATGGAGAAGAAGGTGTCCGCAATATAGATACTGCTTTAGAAAAGATTGAAGAAGGTGCTTTTGGCGTTTGTGAATTATGCGCGAAAAAAATAAACAAGGAACGGCTCAAGGCGGTGCCTTATGCAAAACTATGCATAGATTGTCAGAGAGAAGAGGAGATTGATACCGTTTAAAATAAGTTTATGAAAAACACTGCTACCTTCGTTATTGCTGTTGTGAGTGGTGTTATTGCCGATATTATTTCAAAGTGGTTAGTTTTCTCTAAACTTGATGAATTTGGGAAATTGGTTGTAATTCCCGGGTTATTAAATATCGTAAGAAGTACGAATGAAGGCGTTGTTTTTGGCCTGTTTCCTGGCAAAACTATCGCCTTTATTGTTTTTTCAGCAATAGCAGTTGTAGTAATTTTATTTATTTACATCAAATCCGATAAGACAATTTTTATATCAAATCTCGCATTAGGGCTTGTTATGGCCGGGGCAATAGGGAATTTGTGGGATAGGATATGGTTTAGGTGTGTTCGGGATTTTATCGATTTGCATATTGGTAACAAATACCACTGGCCTACGTTTAACGTTGCAGACAGCTTAATCTGCGTGGGCGTATTCATGCTCGTTATTACATCCTTCTCTGCGCCAAAACCCAAAGAAACCATTTAACTGCCATTTTTTGTAAGGTCGCGATACCTTTTTAACAAATCCAGAGTGATTTTCCCGGGTTTTCCCGTACCGATTGTTCGTCCATCGATCTTCACAACGGGAATAATCTCAGCAGCCGTTCCGGTCAGAAAACATTCTTCGGCAATGTACAAATCATATCGGGTCATTAATTCTTCTCTAACCTGAACACCCATCTCAGCAGCCAATTTCATTACGACATTCCTGGTGATACCAACGAGTATTCCTGCGCTCGATGGAGGGGTTAGAAGGATGTTGTCTTTAAAAATAAATATATTATCACCAGCACATTCTGCTACATAACCGTCTTTATTAAGCATTAATGCTTCTCCAGCCCCCGACTGGATAGATTCGATTTTTGCCAGGATGTTGTTCAGATAGTTGAGAGACTTGATCTTGGGATCGAGGGCAGAAAAATGATTTCTGATCGTGGTGACGGTTACAATATCGAGTCCTTTTTCATACAATGCCTTTGAATACAGCTCAATCGTATCAGCAATAATTATGATCTGCGGCGTTGCACACTTGTTGGGATCTAATCCGAGTTTTCCAACACCTCTGGTAACAACAAGGCGGATATAAGAATCTGTCAAATTATTGGCTTTCATTGTTTGTTTGATAGCCTCTGCCATTTCAGCCTTTGTTATGGGTATCTTGAGAGAAATAGCCGTCGCAGAGTCATAAATTCTGTCCAGATGTTCGTCCAGCGTAAATATCTTTCCATGATAGGCGCGTATTCCTTCGAAGACTCCGTCACCGTAAAGCAGCCCATGGTCAAAAACCGATATCTTGGCATCTTCCTGCGGAACGATTTGACCATTTATATAAATCTTTAATCCCATTGCTATACTTATTACTCCTTTCTTTCCGTTTCTATTCTAAAATGCATCCATCTACAATCCTTACAACCCGCCCTGCATGTTTGGCTATTTCCTCGTCGTGGGTAACAATTACAACCGTTTGATTCAACGTTTTATTCAGATCCCAGATCAATTCCCGAATCTCATGGCCTGTCTTCGTGTCTAAGTTACCCGTAGGTTCGTCGCATAACAGCAATTCCGGGTTATTAACTAATGCCCGTACGATAGCAACTCTCTGTCTTTCGCCGCCGGAGAGTTGCGATGGTTTATGGGTTAATCGATCTCCCAGCCCAACTCTTTCTAATAATGAAATTGCCCTGCTGGTATAATCTTTATTTTCCACCTTCCGTTTTGAGAACCCGCCGCCAATGAAGCCTGGTAAAAGAACATTTTCCAAGGCGGTAAAATCGGGCAAAAGATGGTAAAACTGGAAAACAAATCCGAAAATTCGGTTTCGCATTTCGGCCTGTTTTTTTGCGCTTAATGTATTTAGGTTTATTCCTTTGTATATTACAGAGCCGGAGGTAGGTGTATCCAAAATCCCCAGGATATGTAACAGCGTGCTTTTCCCGGCGCCAGATGCACCTACGATTACTACAATCTCTCCCTTTTCAATGGTTAGGTTAATTCTCTGCAAGACTGGTAACGTGCGTTCGCCATTCGAATATTCCTTGTATATATCTATTGCCTGTAACAGGCTGTTATTTGCACCATTTGTATCTACCATTTGATATGTGAATTAACAAATTTTTAAGGTGCAAATATATCACACCTGTAAGTGTTAGTCAAATACTTAATTAGGCATTCCCTGGGCTTTTTGATATGACTTTTTGATTACTCATGGATTTAATGCAATAGTAATTGAAAATACTTTCTTAATTGGTTAATATTAAAGCGATTCCCCCCCCTTCATATACTCTAACTTAATTGGAGTGTTTCCATAATGGATTTAGAAGAAAAGTTAAAACAATCTCCCGATCTTTACAAAACTCTTAAAGAAATAGAAGAATTCTGTAAGAGGATATGGCGCTCCCCTCTCCTTTCCTGGTTTACCAGCCATGATGTTTCACACTCCGAGGAAATAATTCATCTTTTAGGGCAAATACTATCTCCGTTAGAGAATACACCTGAAAGCCTTAATGATCACGAATTATTTATTTTGCTCGCTTCAGCCTATTTACATGATATAGGAATGCAATATTTAAAGGTTGAAGATATTTCTGTAGACAAATTGAACTCTGATGAATACGAAATCATACGAAAAAGACACGCAGAGGAAAGCTATAATATCATATTGAAAAGAGTTCAGGAATCCTTGCATAGGGACGATTTTCATCCTCCTGAAATTGAAGAAGAATATTTACCAGTTATAGCATGGGTTTCCAAAGGTCATGCGACCGAATTTTTTGAAGAGACAATTCATTATTTTCATGAAAACCCCGCTACACCTCTTAATAGACATGTGAGGGGTGAACTCCTTGCATCACTATTGTTAATTGCGGATGAACTTGATCTGCAAAGTAAGAGAGTAAAATTCCCAGAAACAGAAAAATTTAACCTGTCAGATTTTTCTTACGTTCACTGGTTCAAACACCATTATGTGGATTGTGTAGAAATAAAAAATGGTAACGTCTCTTTAACCCTTAAATTTCCTGTAAATGCGGATGAATATAAGAAATTGATTAAAGAACTTATTGAAACAAAATTAAAAGTACAAATAGATAAGGTAAACCCCATATTGAGAAAAACAACGTCAGGGTTATTACACCTCAACAATGTTGTTAATATACAAATAAAGACGGATGATACAGGCACAAAAAGAGCGCTGACAAATGGGGCACTGAAGGAATTGAAGAAAATGTTAAAAATAGAGGCGCCTGAAAAATCACTAGTTACTCAGAAGGAAGATATTATTCATCGAAATATTCCAAGGCCTACCAGCATATTTACCGGTAGGAAGGACGAACTCTGCAGGTTTAAAGAGGCTTTAGGACGTTCCAATTTGATTTCGATCGAAGGGCTTGGGGGTATTGGAAAAACCGAATTCGCCGCACAATGTATCGAATTATATTTACAACAAAACAATGTTATCTGGTTTGACTGTTCTCCGGATTCAAAACTGGATTCTCTCATTGATTCCTGTGGTTATTCAGATATTCTCAAAGGAGAATCAAGAACAGAGCTGGCAAAATACAGCGGATTTGCAGACCTTAGTGAAAGGGATAAGCTGGTCGTCTTTTTGGATAATTTTCAGGAGGTGATGGATGATTCCTTTAAAAAATATTTTACATTTTCTGAAAGGCGATTAAGGAATGCAAAATATGTGTTAATAGCTCGTGAACATCCATCTTTAGGAATGGTACATGTTGTTCCTCTAACGTTAGAAGGGCTTAAGAACGATTCGATTGAATATGCAAAAAAGGTCATAAATGCCTATTATCCTGACGTGGTAATTGATGATGTAAAACTGGAAAATGTCTGTGAAGCGGTTGGTGGGCATCCCCTGGCCATAGATTTAGCGATTCAACTCATTCATTACGGTGAAGCTCCTCATGAAATTGTGAGGAGATTTATTGATTTCAAAGACAAGAGTGAGGAATTAAGCCATAGACTACTTGATGAAATATTTAACCACCCTAAAAGCACAAAAGAAGAAAGAGAACTCTTATTAAATTTTTCCATTTTCAGGGCCAAGGTAGAGAAGGCGGCATTTGACTACATCTCAGATGACCCTAACAAAATAAACATTTTACATAAACTAATGGATAAACAAATGATTAACCATTATGGAGATCTTTATGGAAGCCATCCATTAGTGAGGGTATTCTGTTATCACCGATTAGAAGACAAAAAGGGTCTTCACATGAAGGCCTCCACATATTTAAAAACCAGGAGAAAAGAGAAGCTTGACCCATTATTAGAGGAAGAAATTTTTTATCACCTCTTAAATAGTGATCTATTGCAAGAATTGATAGAGACGATTTCAGAGAAAGGAGGAGAATTTATTGCTTCTGGTTATACAAACACTCTCAAAGAGATGATGGATAAGGCCAGAGAAAAGGGAATAGAACAGGCGATATTTTATCTCTATTATGGTGATATTGCCGAGATAAAAGGGGCATGGAATGATGCACTGAAGTATTTTGAGAGATCGTATTCTTTCCCCGCCGTTGATAAAAAAACCAGTGCCATAGCTTATATCAAATATGGAGAAATGCTCTATAGAAAGGGAGCGGTGAAAGAATCTTTAAACTATTTTGAAGAGGGTTGTGAACGATGTAAAAGAATAAAATACCAAAAGGGAATAGCCGGGAGCACAAATAATATTGGGTCGGTTTTAGAAGCAAAAGGCGACTTAGACGGTGCATTAAAAAAGTACCATGAAAGCCTGAAAATTAGGGCAGAGATAGGTGACAAGCCAGGGATTGCCGCGTCTCTTAACAATATTGGGTTGGTTTTACATAAACAAGACGACTTAGACGGCGCATTAAAAAAGTACCATGAAAGCCTGGAGATTAAAGAAGAGATAGGTGATAAGTCAGGGATTGCCTTGTCTCTTAACAATATAGGATCAGTTTTACTTACAAAAGGCGACTTAGACGGTGCATTAAAAAAGTACCATGAAAGCCTTAAGATGCGGGAAGAGATAGGTGGCAAGTCAGGGATTGCTGTGTCTCTTAACAATATTGGGTTGGTTTTACATAAACAAGACGACTTAGACGGCGCATTAAAAAAGTACCATGAGAGTCTGAAGATTCAAAAAGAGATAGGTGATAAGTTAGGGATTGCCGCGTCTCTTCATAATATCGGTACGATATATTTTGATCACGAAGATTACAATTTAGCCCTTTTAAATCTTTTCCAGTCAAAGGCCTTGCAAAACCAGATGGGGATAAAAGAACAGGAAACGAGCGATTATATTGTTAAGGTTTGCAAGGAAGTTGGGAGAAAAAGATTTGAGGCGCTAGAGGATGAAGTATTCAATAAATTACCAGAAGAATTAAAGCCGTTTATTAATACGAATGAATTCATCGACGACAAAACGATACGCACTATAGATAAGCTAAATAGGAATGCCCCATGTTCCTGTGGAAGTGGGAAAAAATACAAAAAGTGTTGCGGACGCTCACAAGCCTGATGCAACACAGAACCATTGAGGTCCGGTCTTTAACCTTAATTTAAGGTTGTGCAAGAGATAGATTATGCTCCATTAGTTCTTATTTATCTTTCATATTCCATATTCCATTCCAAGCCTGATTGGAGGGGCTATTTGAAAGAATATCACATCTTTTTGCCATAACCGATCCTATACCTAATCCATATTCCTGGGAGATTTTCTGAAAGAGTTCCTTTGCTGTTTCCCATTCTCTTCTGCAATACCTCGAATATGCCTCCGAATATTCTTTCATGGAGTTTTTTTTAATCTCAAATCGGGGGTCATTGTCTATAAGAAGTTCAAACAGGGTAATGGGTTCCCTGAATCCCTTTAATATAATCCGGTCAATGAAACGATAAGAGAATCTTTGGTCGGTACAAATGTAACCTTCCGCAAATTTAAAAAACCGGTCAGAAATCAAAACCCTGGCATCATACAATCTCGATAGTCCTTCAATTCTAGCGGCCTCATGAACACATCGCCCTACCGGATGATGGCGTTTGTCCAGTGGATAATAAACAAACGAAACCGCTCCTACCGTAATGCCAAAACCGATATCGATTCTGGGTTTAAAGACACCCATGCTTGAGGAATCATTATAGGTGCGCATACGTTTTGTCAGCCTATAAATATTTTCTAAAATGTATTTTGCATTGTCTTCCGGGAATATTCCCATCATACCATCACCATATATTTCCGCATAGGTGTTTTCATGCCCTAAATAGAGTTCTTTATAGGACGTTTCATGGACGTCCATAATAAATTCTGCATAGGTAAAGGTTTTTACTCCTGAATTTTCAATGTCACAGTATATACCTTGTTCAAAATCCATCAATATATCTGTTGAATTCCTAAGGTCACAGAACATAACAATCCGCTTCGTCTTTTCCGTTGGAAATTTAACAGCACTGTTTTCCATGCCCTTTTCCTGTTTCTACATTTCGAATCAGTGTCGTAGATAATGAATCGATAGTCCTGGAGGCCTCTTCCAGTTGCGCCATTAGTTTTATACTTCCGTCTATAGCTGAAATGAAACGTTTACTCGCCCGGCCCACAACCTCGCGCAAGAGATCTGGCATGTTTTCAACCTCTTTCTCAAAAAGCTTGGGATCGATCATCCGCCCTTTGATATCCGATATTTCACGTATACAATTCGTCAAACGGTTATAGGCGTCGTTAAGATATAAGAGGTCTTGAGTCATTTTGTCGAGTTTGACATGTGCTTCTTTAGGGAGTTTATTAACGGCTTCCATAAAGGTGTCTTTGGTGATCATTCCTACTATTACATCGCCATCTGCTGTCACAGAGGCGGTTCTTTTCGCCATACCAAAGAAACTCATTTCCCCAAAAATATCCCCTTCCTTTAATGTGCCAACAAGCACCTGTTTGCTATTGATGGTTTTCCAGACCTTGGCCCTGCCGGATTGTAAAACGTAAGCGTAATAGGCCCAACTACCTTCTTCTAGAATAATGCTACCATCCTTTATCTTCTCCGTTCTGCTAAAAAACTGCTCCATAAGACTCCTTTCTATTATTTTGAAATTAATTAATCGGAATTGGGTTTGCGACCATTACAACAATCTCTATAGATTTTCTTTCATTCTTTAATAAATTTATATCACTATTTTGAGTTTGATAACCTTCTTTTTCATATTTGATTGTATAACTTCCGACACTTAAAGAAAGGTAATAACTGCCACTACCAGATGTTTTTTCACTACAAACTTTATAATCGTCTTTACTAGATATCTGAACCCCAGGCAAACCTTTACCATTAGTATCGTGCACATACCCATAAATATCGCCTGCAATCGTTGTCTTTGCAACACCACATACAAACAAACTCAAAACCATCAGCACGATCAGTTTCTTCATGGATTGTTCTCCTGTTATAAAATTAAAGGACGTGTAATTTACTCACTTTGCGGAAATGGTAGCCGTAAACTGCAAGGGTAACGGACAGGGGTAATAATTCGCGACGATGGAAGCACGTCCATAACAAGAGTTTCCAAAACTGGACGCGTTCATTGCCAAGGATACCGAGGTGGTAGATGGCGCGAAATAACGCCAGTATATCATTGAATTTAAATTGTGCTTTAATCTTTGGCGCTTTATATTCCCGGAAGAAGGTCTTTATGCGCTGATAATAGTTTTCGGGTGAATAAATGTGTCTCAATATTTTCTTATATCCTTCCCGGAATGTGTCAATGTCCATGGTCGGGATAATGTTCGTTGTGCCGTCTAAATTGTCCCCCGACATCTGCCCGAGCAAACGTCCCTCTTGCTTTAGACGTTCGTAAAGCCGTGTCCCTTTCGGCGCCTGAAGCATGCCAACCATCGCCGACACAATCCCGCTTTTCTGTATAAAATCAATTTGCCGTTGAAAGATAGATTTCGTATCCGTGTCAAAGCCTACGATAAAGCCTGCTTGTACCTGCAGCCCGGCGCGCTGAATACGCCGCACGTCTTCAACTAAGTTACGGTTTTTGTTCTGTTTCTTGTTACATTCTGCCAGGCCCTCCGTATCCGGAGTCTCGATCCCGACAAAAACTGTGTTAAAGCCTGCTTCGGACATCATTCGCATCAGGGATTCATCGTCGGCCACATTGATGGAGACCTCCGTGTTAAACGGTATCGGCACATGTTCTCTCTGCCAATTGATTAAAGCAGGCAGCAATTCGTTCTTAAGGCTTTTTTTGTCCCCGATGAGATTGTCGTCTACGAAGAATACGGACCCGCGCCACCCCATACGATAGAAACTGTCCAACTCGGCAACAATTTGTTCGGGAGTTTTGGTGCGTGGATTTCGTCCAAATAATGACGTCACGTTGCAGAACTCGCAGTGGTATGGACAACCACGGGTGTACTGTATGCTCATCGAGGCATATTGTTTCAAATCGGCTAATTCCCAAAGAGGCGCTGGAGTCTTTTGAATGTCAGCAAAATGAGATGTGCTGTATACTCGCCTGGCGCAGTTATTATTCAGGTCTTCTAAAAAGGGTGGCAGGGTTAGCTCTGCTTCATTGAGTATGAAATGATCGACATTCTCGAATTGTTCATGCTCGCTCGTGAATAAAGGCCCTCCGGCAACCACTTTGACGCCAAGTTCCTTGCAACGCTTGATGATCTGCTGAGCCGACGTTCTCTGGACAACCATGCTGCTGACAAACGCATAATCCGCCCATGCCAGGTCTTCATCCGTGAGCTTTGTCACATTGACGTCTACCAGGCGCTTTGACCACTCCGTCGGCAGCATTGCGGCAACTGTCAGCAGTCCTAACGGTGGAAAGGCGGCCTTTTTGCGTACGAATTTAAGTGCGTGTTTGAAACTCCAAAATGTATCTGGGAATTCAGGGTATATCAATAGTATATTCATTTGTAAGTGTTTTTCTCCGCGCTCTCCGCGCCCTGCGGTGAACTATAGTAAACGTCTTAAATAAGTTGACATATAATAGTCATTGCGAGCGACAGCGAAGCAATCTCAAGCAGGGATTGCTTCGGGCTATCGCCCTCGCAATGACAACTTTCTTTTAGCGTTCACTATATTATAGTATTACCTTGTAAAAACTTCTTTTTGTTGTAAGTTTTTTACCTCCCCTTCATCCCCTCCATGAGAAGGAGGGGAAAGAGGGGTGGTCAATTTAGTTGCGGCTATGCTGCGCTACGTAATTTCAATGGCCAAAAGATTTCTTGCTACGCTCGAAATGACAGTTTTTTGTTAGTTTTCGTTCAAACACTATTTAAATAACTCAACAACCTCTACACCTCGCGGCACATCAAATATGAAGATCTTGTCGGACATGCCTTTGTTAAGCTTGATATTTTTAAGCTCAATTACATTAACCACCTCTCCCTGACTTTCATAGAGTTCTATCCTGCCCGGCAGCCAGACCCCCTCCTCTACCCATAACCGGATGTCTGAATACTGCGCCTTAGGGTCTTTCGGCTGTAAATCGAGTATATAAAACCGTTTTTTGCCGTCTTCCTTCGTATCCAGCAGGGTAATCGTATAATCCTTTTTTGCCGCTTCCACTGATTCACCATACCCAAACTCAAAAAAACTCACACCCTGCGAGGATTGTCTGCTGTTGATCATCTCATATTTCTCGACCTGTTTCTCTGACGGATGATATACCCATACATATTTTCCATCCACAACATTCACCTCGTTGCGGGGCGGGTAAAATTTCAGATACATCCTTTTTGGCTTTTTGTAGCTTAACTCGCCTTCAGAAATTTCTGTGGATTCAAGCAGGGTAATCGTACGGGTATAGACAATACTTGCTTTGAGTGTCTTAAATGCCGTATTGGCCTTTTCCATCTCAGAAAGAATATCACCAAGATTTTTCGGCTTAGAAATCTCACTGGATAAAACCAGCGTATTGAAAACGAAAATAGCTGCAATTAAAAGCGTAAACACAATCAATCTGTTTTTATACACTGCGTCTCCCTTTGAGTCCTGCCCCAACTTTTTCGAAATGCTCAATAATATGAATAACCTCCCTGATACTGTTTATTTCAAAGTCAGGAGATATCTCGGTTTCGACATACTCTCTGTAACGGAGCAGCGCTGTTTTTGTCCCAGCCGCCTTGCCGCACATAATATCATATTTGTAATCACCGACCATTAACAAATGATCGGTATGGACATTCATTCTTTTACTCAGCAAAAAAATGGGATCAGGAGCTGGTTTAGGTTTTGTATCTTCCCGGCTGACAATATACTCAAAATGCACATGCAGATTATGTTTTCGGAGAACCGTATCCACTGATTTGCGTGAATTTCTGGTCAAAAGCGCCTTTTTTAACTTCTTTTTGGAAACGAATTCCAGCATCTCCAGCACACCTTCATTAAGCTCAGACTCGACTGCCGCCTTTGCCTCATGGCGTTCGAGAATTTCTAATGCCCTTGCACGCTCCTCAGGACTCGACCTCTCTGCATAATCAATAATGAACCCCACTTTTTGGCCAATTTCCCGCTCAATCGCAGCAAAGTCCACGTTGGGTTTCGTAAGCGTGCCGTCCATATCAAATATAATTCCACGTAACATGTCTTATCCCTTAAATTTCGAAATTCGATATTTGAATTAACTTACCTTCATTCTTGCTAAATTATTCCGTTTAAGTCCCCCTTTTCTAAGGGGGATTTTCTATGCCATGCATCGTATAACCCGCTTAAATAAAATGAAAATTCCTATACAATTAAATTGTCAAAATGTTCTTGTAAAGATACTAAATATAACATAAGTTCCAGGCAGATACAATACCGATTAGGGATTCCTCGTCATGTGCTATTTAATTTTTGGGATTGTTTTTTAACAATCTTTAAAGTATCTTTTATGCTGGTTCAATGGACGACGATAGAACCAGCAGAAATATCCCTCATCCAGACCCTCTCCCACAGTGGGCAAGGTAACTCTCTTTCCCTTGATGGGCAATGTCACTGAATTAAGGCAGAGAGCTTTTCTCTTTGAGGTAAAGCCCGAAGGGCTGAAAGAGTATAGCCCAGGGCGGCGATAGCCCTGGGACAAGGATTTAATAATATTTTTAGACCTGAAATGGAGACACATTATCTTAATTGTAACAC
Organism: Planctomycetota bacterium; assembly: GCA_016235875.1. Classification (GTDB taxonomy): domain Bacteria; phylum Planctomycetota; class Brocadiia; order Brocadiales; family Brocadiaceae; genus Wunengus. The sequence continues at coordinate 4,022 of JACRII010000122.1, read as the reverse complement.
TTTAGTTCTTTGAAAAATTAAAAGCGAAAACTAGAGAAAAAAGGCAGCGTCACAAAACCATTTCTGGTATAAAGGTCTTCTGAGATAAGGAGACCTTTATTGAAGACCATTGTATTCCAATACCGCTTACGAAGGCTTCATGCTGACGATGTAGTCTTTATTAAAGCGCTAATCGATCAACATTTTCTCAGAGGCAGGAGCTATATTTCCCGTGAACTCTGCAAGAGTTGGAACTGGATACAACCCAATGGTAGACTCAAAGAATACGCATCACATAGCATATATCGATAACCAGCAGTCAAACCAATGGAAAGTTTTTCGAAAAAACTCTCTCGGTTGCTCAAGGATGTCCTCCGGTTGTCAGAGAAAAAGAGCCATATAAGCCCAGAATGCTTCCTCAGGCTCAAAAAGAGACTATATCATCGGCTTGAACAGTTTTTAGCAACACCGTATCGCTGCTTAATTTTTCAAAGAACTAAGGGGTTACGATATTTAAAATAACCTTTCCACATTTTCCATCCTTCATGAGTTTCATGCCCTTTTCATAGTCCTTTAATGGAAACCGGTGAGTAATGACGGGAGTCGGGTCGACAAGCCCTGTTGATAAGAAACGAGAGGTCTTGTGCCACGTGGAAAATACCTTGCGGCCGGTAATCCCATAAATACGAATCTTCTTGAAAACAACCTCTTTATTTAGATCAATATTAACACGCCTTTCATAAATACCCAAAATGGAAATTCTCCCTCCGGGCGTAATGACCTTCAAGCCTTGATTCAGCGCCTGATTATTGCCGGAAAATTCCAGAACAACGTCCACTCCGTTATTTTTCGTGGCTTCCATGACAATTTGTGTAACATCCTGCCTTCTTGGATTGACGCCGATATTCGCCCCCATCTTCTTGCTAATAGCCAGACGGTAATTGTTTGGATCAGAGACGATTATCAACGAGGCGCCGCATGCCCTGGCAATACCTGTGGCTAAAAGCCCGATTGGTCCAGCGCCAAGAATCAAAACCGTCTTTGCCGAGACATCCTCAGCCAAAACGGTATCAACGGCATTTCCAAAGGGTTCCTGGATGGTTGCCCATTCATCCGGAATTTTATGGTCGTTTTTCCACAGGACGTGTTCAGGCAAAACTAGGTATTCGGCAAATGCGCCGTCGTGATCTACGCCCAGCAATTTGAAATTCCTGCATACCTCTGAATATCCGTTATTACACTGATAACAATGCCCGCAGGTCAGATGGCTTTCGGCAGAAACCCTATCTCCAACCTTCACGCGTGTCACTTCCTCACCAATCTTTGTAACGTTCCCCACGAACTCATGACCGATGATGCGGGGCGGCGTGAAACGGCGCTGCGCCCAGCGTGTCCAGTCAAAGATATGCACATCCGTACCGCAGATAGAAGCAACCTTGACCTTAACAAGCACGTCCCTTGTCCCTGTCTTTGGAACAGCTACTTCCTTATATTCCATTCCCTTAGCATGTTTTGTTTTTATAATAGCCTTCAATTTATAGCCTGAACCTTTATTTTAATGTGTATCAGTTCACCCCCCTCCCCCATACGTGTTAAGTTAAGGAATCAATAATCATCAAACCCTTGTTTATGTTGCATCCTACATGTCCCCCGCTAGCGGGGGTGCAGGGGGTGGACTGGATTTATCCATCGCTTCAACTATCCCTTCATTACGGATACGAATTTCCATCTTGAACCCTACGGCTGATTCACCATTCATTGCATAGTGTGCTATTGTCTGAACAAACACATAGATATTCAGGTTGTAAGTATGCCAGGATTCTTGCTTGTGCCATTCCACCCCCCTACCCCCCGCCATCGGGGGACAAGTGGCTTGCCCTTGACAAATGTTCTGTTTGTCAAGGGCTTGCCACATCTCCGGTAACTTTCGTACTCTTGTGAATCACAAGCAGGCACGGGCGTCTCTACAGTCCACGCCATCCCAACAATTTCTTAACTTAACACCTATGGGCCAGGCGGGGGTGCTAAACTGTTACGTTTTTTTGATTTTGTATTGTAAATTTGCCATGAAATTATCTTGCCAGATAAATTTGTTTTTGATAACATAATTAACCATTTTAACTATATTCAAGTTGCATGTAGTTGTAATGTCTTAAAATTATTGATTACGGAAAGGAGTTGTTTGGATGTCGCCTAAGTATGTTTATTTCTTTGGCAACGGCTCTGCCGAGGGAAAGGCCGATATGAAACACCTGCTCGGTGGCAAGGGCGCCAATCTTGCAGAAATGACCAATCTGGGTATTCCCGTTCCTCCAGGATATACAATAACAACAGAGGTTTGCGATGCATATTATAAGAAAAATAAACAGTACCCTGAAGGTCTTGCCGAAGAGGTAGAACAGAATCTTTTCCGTTTGGAGAAACTTATGGGGGAGAAACTGGGTGACCCAAACAATCCTTTACTGGTTTCTGTTCGAAGTGGCGCCGCAGCATCCATGCCTGGTATGATGGATACGGTTTTAAACCTTGGATTAACTCCCGATGCCGTTCACGGGCTTATTAAAAAGACGGGCAACGAGCGCTTTGTGTGGGATGCGTACCGGCGGTTTATCACCATGTTTGGCGACGTTGTTATGGGTGTGGAACGCCACTATTTTGAAGAGATTCTTGATAAATATAAAAAGAAGGCTCGGGTAAAAAATGATACAGAACTGACGACTGACCAATTGAAAAAAATTGTGGAAGAATTTAAGGCTATTTATAAGAAAGAAACCCGAGAAAACTTTCCAAGCGATCCAAAAGTACAGCTCCGGAAGGCAATAGATGACGTATTTGCCTCCTGGAATAACCCGCGCGCCGTAAAGTATCGGCAACTCTATGAAATAAAATGTCTTAATTGAACGTCGGTAAAGATCCAGGCCATGGTCTTCGGAATCATGGGAAATCACTCCGCTACAGGTGTATGTTTTACAAGGAATCCTTCGACGGGCGAGAACAAATTTTACGGCGAATTCCTTATTAATGCCCAGGGTGAGGACGTCGTTGCCGGTATCCGTACCCCAGAACCGATTGCAGATCTTGAGAAAGAAATGCCCGATGTCTATGCGCAGCTTGTTAAATATAAAAATACCCTGGAGAAACATTTCAGAGATGTGCAGGACATCGAATTTACGATTCAGGAAAACCGGTTGTTCATGCTGCAAACCAGGAACGGGAAACGCACCACCCAGGCGGCTGTTAAGATTGCTGTAGATATGGTTGAAGAAGGACTGATTGACAAAAAGACTGCGATTTCCCGTATCAATCCCAATGAACTAGACCAGTTGTTACACCCAACCTTTGATCCCAAGGCAAAAAAAGTAGTTATCGCCGTTGGGCTTCCAGCCTCACCGGGTGCAGCTACGGGGAAGGTGGTTTTCAGCGCTGAAGATGCAGAAAAGTTAGCAGAAAAGAAAGAAAAGGTAATTCTGGTGAGAAAGGAAACTTCACCTGAAGATATTGGCGGGATGCACGTGGCCAGGGGTATCTTAACAACCCGTGGCGGTATGACCTCTCACGCTGCTGTGGTAGCAAGGGGGATGGGTAAGTGCTGTGTTGCAGGGTGCGGTGCGTTAAATGTCGATTATAAAAGTCAAACCGTTAAGGTGGGCAGCAAGTTAGTAAAAAAGGGAGATTATATTTCAATAGACGGCAGCACGGGTGAAGTAATGCTAGGTCAGGTTACTACCATTGAACCAAGACTCAGCGGAGACTTTGCCGTGCTTATGAAATGGGCTGACGAAATTCGCAAGCTTAAAGTAAGGACGAATGCCGATACCCCGGCGGATGCAAAAAAGGCACGCGAATTAGGCGCAGAAGGTATTGGACTCTGCAGGACGGAACACATGTTCTTTGGAGAAAACAGGATTGACTCAGTCCGCCAGATGATCCTTTCCGCCCCGGACGTAAAAAACTTGAAAGCCAAGATTGCCGGTATTGAGAAAGAACTTGCAAAGGCAGCGAATAATAAAACGAATGCCATTAAAAAGGAACTCGCTCAGGCT
>JACRII010000124.1 GCA_016235875.1 Planctomycetota bacterium | reverse complement strand
TGGTAAATTGTTCCACCGTTAACCCGCTTAGCCGAAATAACATCTTGGGTCTTTTAGAAATCTTTTTAAATCGTAGCATACTTTTCCTCCTTTATGTAATAGTATGCCATAACCATTTTAATTATGCAATAATTCTAATAATTGATATAATAAAGTCCTTTGTTGTTTTTCGTTCGACCGCAATATGTCTGTTTATGAGATAATCTCCAATAAACAACCTCTTTTCTTCTACCATAATGTTACTTTTACGCAATATCTCTAGAATACCACCATCTCTTTCCCGATAGTCAATTTCAATGAGAATATTCACGGTAAACCCTCATGAGCCAAGTGCTCACAAAAGAGTATGAAAATATATCACCCTCCCTTAATCCCTCCCCCTGTCCCCCTCTCAGAGGGGGATAAAGGGGGAGGGAGGGAAAGTTCCCTCGCCCCGTGTGGGAGAGGGTCTGGGTGAGGGGTATTTTCTTATCAAAGACTCCAGCATCTTATAGAAACGTAACCCGTCTGTCATCAAATATATGATTAACTGCGGTCACGTGTTTATCACGGGCATTGCCTGGATCAATCTCTATCACTATTGATTCTTCCTGATCCAAAGAGGCACGATACAAAATCTCACCCTTCGTTCCCAAAACCTGGCTTGTGCCAATAAAGGTAAGTGATTCTTCCGAACGTTTCTCCACTCCAATACGGTTAGCGGTAACAGCAAAAACCCTGTTCTCGATACACCGCGTAATCATTGCCTGTGGACAATAGGGAAGTACAAGGTTGGCAGGATGGCAGATAATATCCGCCCCTTTTAACGCCAGACATCTAGCCACTTCCGGAAAGAACCAATCGAAACAAATCATGATACCGATCCTCGCATGTCCAATATCATAAACCCCCAGTTCTGCATTTCCCGGTTCGAACCACCTTTTCTCATGATAAAATAAATGCAGCTTCCTGTAACAATCAATAAATCCATCCGGCCCTATCAATACGGCTGAATTATAACAACGATCATTTTCCCGTTCAGCCAGACCAGCCACAATATAAAGGTGTTTTTTCTTTGCCAGATTTATCAATGCTTGTGTCGTCTGCCCATCAGGGACTTTTTCAGCCAGGGCGACAGTCTCTTCTCTTGAGGTAAACTGATAACCAGTATTAAATAATTCAGGCAACACCATCAAATCGGCATCTAAGTCATTCATCTGTAAAATGGCCTTATCTCTGTTTTCACTCTTCTTGCCAAAGACAGGAAATGTTTGCAAGAATCCTACCCTCATCTCATTTCCTTTAAATGAAAGACAAACATCCGTTCTTTATTCAACGGACTAATAATCACAAGAATGACTCCCGCATCGGGTTCCACATAATAATTTGGGAAATCGTACTTACAAATGGCACGATAAGACGTAGATATTCTTACCCCCAGGTTAGCAGGCTTGGCATGCGTATCATTTTGTTCAATGATCGGTTGGATAGATTTATTTTTATATAATAATACGGCGTGATAATCCTTTGTAAAATCAGAAGAATTTCCGTACAAAACTACATGAAATGACAGAATATCCTCCGCTTCCAGGGGAAACTGAATTATCTCTGTCTGTGTTAATTTTCTTGACTCCAAAGCCGCCTGCCTTGCCTCATAGGCGAGTAAACTGAATTTTGTATTTAATGTTGCCCATTCATAACCATCGCTTGCAACAGTCGTCCACTCATCCAGGAATGCAAAATAGTCCGTATCTTTACTATTTTCACCATACTCAATAGCCTGCCTGATTTGTTCATCGGACAGACTGTAGTATACGGCACTTGCTTTCCTGGAAAATACACATAACAGGAGTAGTATCCACAGCAAAATAACTTTTCGTCCCATTTTAATTCACTATATCTCAAAAGAATCCTTGAAATCATTATAAAACTGCCTATATAATATTAACAGAATTGTATCATTATAGTATAGTGGAAAAACCATGGATAATATTAAGGAATTTATGAAAGTAACATTTCTGGGGACAGGGACTTCTCACGGAGTCCCTATGATCGCCTGTAATTGCAAGGTCTGTACCTCTAACAATCCCAAAAACAAACGGATGCGCACCTCTGTTCTTGTTAGTAAAAACGGTTACAACATCCTCATTGACGCCACACCGGAGTTGAGACTCCAGTGTATTAAGAACCATGTCACAAGACTGGACGCCGTACTTATTACCCATTCCCATGCAGACCACATCTTTGGCCTTGATGACCTTCGCCGATTCAATATGGTACAACGCATGGAAATTCCTATTTACGGCGCTTCACAAACCCTCGACACCATACGTAACGTCTTTTCGTATGTATTTAATAACGAACCGGACCCCGGTGGTTATAAACCCCGGTTTTCTCTGAATACTATCAATAGCAATTTAAAAATAGGCAATCTTTCCATTGAGTCTATTGAGGCTATTCATGGAAATGGAGAGGTCACAGGATACAGGTTTGAGAAATTTGCTTATGTTACTGATGTCAGCGAAATCCCAGAAAAATCATTGGAAAAGCTAAAAGGATTGGATGTCCTTGTGCTTGGGGCGCTCCGTTATGTTCCTCACGTAAAACACTTCAGTATCGATCAGGCATTACACATCGTTAAACAATTAAAGCCGCAAAAGGCATATTTTACACACATGTGTCACGATATTGAACAGGAAGAAGACAGCCGCAAACTTCCGGCAGGAGTCGAATTCGCCTTTGACGGACTTGAAATCGAGCTTGGTTGATAGATAAGCAAGAAATGCTAAAACAAACCCCCTGAGCTGTCTAAAAATCTTAGGAACCACCATCATTAGGTAGGGGCTGAAAATCTTCAGCCCCTACTTTTTAGACTCAGTGGAGTAGGGTGGATTAAGCGAAGCAAATCCACCAATCTGATCTGTTGTTAATACGTCACCACCCAATAACACCCCTCTTGCTCTGCTTGGAGATTTCTTTTTCGTCCTCCCATACTGCAAGACCATCATTATTTGTCAGGGATAGCTGGAAGGCGTAAGTGACCTGGCGAACTTCGTTTTGACGGTCGCGTTTTTCAATGATCTTGCCAGAGAGTGTGAAGTCGGGCAGGCGCTGCGGTTCTTTTTTGTCCGTATAAAATTCTTTTTCCTGTTGAATGCCACGAGCCAGCGGATCCTCAGCAATGCCACCTAACCCGATTGTCGTGGTGGTCAGTGCCTTCCCGCTCTGGTTGAGTGCAACGCGGATCTTTTTTATCAATAGGTCGGTGTCAATCTGCTGGGTGGTGTTGTTTACAATACGACTAATAGCGAGCATGGCAGGCTGTATCTG
>JACRII010000123.1 GCA_016235875.1 Planctomycetota bacterium | reverse complement strand
GGTAGCAGAAGGGATTAATAGCAAAATACAACAGATAAAATCTGCCGCAAGAGGGTTCAGAAACTTTTACAACTATAGAACTGCTATCCTGTTTCACTGTGGAAAACTTAATTTGTACCCACACAAAAGCCTGTAGAATGTTTAATGTGTTCCTATCCTGAATTAATTCACAGGTGGGTCTATCAGCAACAATTCTACCGTTGTCCATAAGAACACAGCGTTCAGTAACTTCAGAAATCAAATACAAATCGTGGGAAGCCACCATTATGGCCGTCTGCAAACCTTTCAGATACGTAATCAAGCGATGCCGATTCCGGTGATCCAGATCGTTTGCCGGCTCATCAAGAATTAAGAGTTGTGGTTCCATCGCCATTGCAGCGGCTAATGCGACCCTTCGTTTCTCTCCTCCGGATAAGTGGTGAGGTGGTCGCTGGCTTACCTCTTTCAATTCAAAATATGCCAGCCACCTTTCAACCGTATCACGGACTTGCTGCTTTGACCATCCTAAGTTTCGTGGACCAAAGGCAATCTCTTCCCACACGGTAGAACAAAAGAGATGGTCGTTTACCTGCTGAAACGTCAGCGCAACGTGGCGTCTTACTTCATTGATATTCTTATGTTCAGTAAGAGGACGATCTAACACTTCTACATGCCCTGCATCTGGTTTTAGCAAACCGTTCAAATGCCAGAAGAAGGTGGTTTTGCCAGCCCCGCTTGGCCCAATCACTCCCACTTTTTCATGTTGGTGAACCGATAATGACATCTCAGATAGCGCCAGCCCACCATTTTGATACCTGAAAGATAAATTCTGAGCACGGATAACACAGGACATCGCAAACTACTCCAAACCATACGATACACATAAAGATAAATAAAAAAATCAAACTGCCACAAGGAACTGCAACCGTATCTTCAACAAGGAAAGGGAATATGCCGCCAAACCCGCGCGACTGCATGGCTCGTTCTACATTTTCAGCCTGCTCAAAACTTGACACCAGCAGACAGCCAATTCCGTCTGCAAGATTGTGGAGTTGTAAAGGACGTATGCCTTTTTTTGCTCCACGGGATGCCTGCGCGGCAAGCATCATCTTTAACCGTTCCGACAAGATTGGCAAAAAACGCGCAGTAAATGCTATTATATGGATCAAAACTGACGGTACCCTTAACTTTTCAAAGGTTAACAAGATTCGTTCGAATCCGACCCAGGTAATCCAGATTACGCCCCACAACCACATTGCCAGCATCTTCGTTATCAAGACAAGGGCAAGAGAACGCCCCTCATCTGTCCAAAGCAAGGTTGCGCCTGTAAATATGAAAAAAATCAATACCCCTTTACAACGCCATACGGTTGCAAATACCTTTCTCACTACAAGGCTGGCGAACAAACTGATAATCAATAAACACAGGAGAAGACAAAAAAGATTGTCGAGCAATCCAAGTCCTGTCAGAACTAATAAAATGAGTATTGTACCAATCCGTGTTGAAGGGGGGAGGCATACTCATTCTGGATTGCGGATTTGGGATTTCGGAGTTAATAAGCGTTTTATAAAAAAACCACCGCCGCCGAGAACCATAACCCCAATTGCAATACGGACACTTAAGTAATCAAAAAAACCTTTTGCCGTTCCGTGTAAAACTTCTTGCCATGCAATCCGGGTAAGGTGTCCGCCTGGCGCCTCGACAATAACAAATTTAGATTCACCCTCTATATTTTTCGGTAACGCCCACATTCCTTTTTCATTCAATGTATCTCTGACAATTACAATACCATCCTCGTCCACAACAGTAACCACAGCACCAGATGCCGGAGAACGGTCGCTGAACTTGGCATACAAGCTTCCTTCTTTCGAGGAAAGATAGAGTCCGTGTGCGTTTGCCACTGAGGGTAGCAAAATAAGGATAGTGAAAACAAAAGAAAATACAATTTTCATGTTGTGACTCCTTGTCATTAAGTTAAGGGGCATTTAATCTAAACAACCTCTTTTATCCCCCTTTTCTAAGGGGGACTTTTACGGCAGGTAGCTTAACTTAATGACATTGTGTTGAGACTCCCAGTAACGATGGTTTAACTTTTTGGAGAAAATGCACCAGCCAAAAACTGATGATACCTTCTACGATAGCAATGGGGATATGGCCCAAAAAAACTAATTTGGCGAGGGACATAAGCGCCGTATGCGTCGTAGAAAGCGTTACATAGAGTAAAATAGCCGAAATCAGGATTGTTCCGCCGCCGATAAGAGAACCTATCCATGGACGTTTTTTAGCAGAAGCCTGCTTCATCCATTGACGTCCGAACACCCCCATTATCGCGCCAGGCAAGGCCATGATGGAAATATTGACTCCCAAAACGGTCAGCCCTCCAAAACCAATGAACAATGCCTGTAATAAAAGCCCTACTGTTACAACCGTTAAAGCGCCCCAGCCAAGCAGAAGTCCGGCAATACCGCTGAGCACAAGGTGCATGCTGAACGGGCCGACAGGCACATGAATTGTCGAGCAAGCAAAGAACGCAGCCGCAACCACCCCGTATGCCCCTACTTGCTCAGTTCGTAAGCGTCGAACTGATATTGCTAACGTTGGCAGCGCTACTGCCCACCCTATTCCAACAACGTAGGGGGAGAGGACTCCGTCACTGATATGCATAAAAAACACCTTATAAAATATTACAATTATGATAAACGTGCTATCGTTAAAGAAAAAAAATATTAGCACTTACATTATTTCCGCCCCGGTTGTAGTCATAGAAAATCCTCCGTGTTTTACGCCTTTTGCAGATTTTAGCTTTCCGTATAATGCCTCTATTTCCTTTGGTTTCCCTTTTACCACGATTATTTCGAGACAATTGTCGTGATCCAAGTGGATGTGCTGTGTGGAAAGGATGGTGTCGTGGTAGTCGTGTTGAATGTCAATGAGGAGATTGGTCAATTCCCTCTTGTGGTGATTATAGACAATGGTAATTGATCCGGTAACCTCTTTGCCTTCCTGCCATTCTTTTTTGACCAGATCATCCCTGATCAGGTCACGTATGGCCTCAGAGCGGTTGGTATATTTTTTCTCTTTTATCCGCTCGTCGAATTTCCTGAGCAGTTCCTTATCGAGGGAAACTCCGAATCTGACTAAGTTTGACATAGTATTCCTCACACCAGTAATATCACGATTATCCGGATAATAGCACGATTGGTTGGGCGATGTCAAGAAATTTATAAATTAGAAAAACACAGCGCTGACAAAACCGATCAGGGCGCCAAAGACTCCGCCCCAGACGACCAGCCAGCCCAGGTGTGTGCGCATCATGTTCTCAACGATTTCTTTTACCCGCTGGGGTGTAAGTTCGTTTAATGTGGTGTTCACCATAGCGCTGATTTTTGACTTAAATGTTCCAAAATTAGTTTCTTTTCGTAAGATCGAGGCTATATCAATATTAGATAAGATTTCTGATGCCTGTCTTTCAAACTCCATTTTGAATGGGTTCCGCAGAGGCTCTAAGGCCTTTTCTCCGCCAAACAATTTAAACATGCCGCCGAATGAGGAATCTTTAATTACCGATAAGAAACCACCGAACATTTTATCAAAATCAATCTTATCCATGATTAATTCAGGTTGTATTGTGTGCGGTAATGCACCCTGGGTGACCTTGATAAAATTTTCTTCTGTAAAAAAATTTTCCATGATCAGAGAACGAATACTCTCTTTAAATTGACCAAACCGCAGGGTAATGATTCCGGAACCATAAAGTCCGGGTATTCGTTCAAATAACATGTAAACCGCCAGCCAGTTGGTTAAAGCGCCGGACAGGGCGAAAAGGCTTGCCATCATGAGTGCATGTCGTCCAACGAACTCAGGCATTAAATAAGAAGCTCCAAATGCGATAGCAGAAATCAAATTGGTCAGGAAACTTTTATTCGCAAGTATTTTTAATTTACTTAAGTCCAGCCATGGTGGGTTTTCCTCAAGCACCATTGGCGGGAGTTCATACGAAATCGCCTCTGTTTTTTCTTCTGTCATTTCAACATCTCCTATTTCGTAGAGTGCATAAAATGTATCAATTATTCATGATGAGAAAACCTGGAATCACTACCTCAGCAGTTCATGCCATGCTATGAGTTTATTATTGTCTTATCCGGGAGTCAAGAGATAAGAATGCACGAGATAGTATCACTTTGTAAAAACTTTTTTTCCCCATTATTATCGGGACACATTTTAGCAAGTTTTGCATTACGTAGTAGGGCGAACTTAAGTTCGCCTTACTCTCCAGCATACGCAACAGCGTAAAGAGGAATTAATTCAATTGTATAGGGATTTTCATTTTATTTATGAGGGTTTTCGGGACATTTTTTCATATAAGGTTGGGTGAAGCGAAGCGCACCCAACAAAAATGGTAGCGATGGGTTCGCTGCGCTTAACCCATCCTTATTGGCATTACCTTGAGTCGTTTACTATAATTTAGGTTTTTGAGAGTAACGCTGTTGATACCTTCGT
>JACRII010000125.1 GCA_016235875.1 Planctomycetota bacterium | reverse complement strand
TTGTTTTATCACTGGAAAATGGGATACTGTTGAAGCGTATCAAGAATAACACGAGCCGTATGACGGGAGACTGTCACGTACGGTTCTGTGAGAGGCTTGGGGGTGAAACTCCCCCTTGCCTACTCGGCGTCTTTGCGGTGAATTATTTTTGGAAATGAGTATATGGGAATTTGGGAAATTATTTTATTTGCGATTTCACTCATAATAATGTTTGTGGGAATGGCTGGAATTATTGTTCCCATCATACCCAGCATGCCTCTTATCTGGCTGGGGGCATTCCTCTATGCCATATTCACCCACTTTGAGAAGATCACGTGGATGGTGTTATTAATATTCGCCCTGCTCACCATCTTTTCCATCGTGCTTGAAAATCTTGGGAACGTGTATGGCGCAAAAAAATTTGGCGCTACACGATGGGGAATCATAGGTTCGGTAATTGGTACAGGTGTTGGATTCTACCTGGGTGGCCCTATTGGTTTGATATTAGGCCCTGTCGTAGGCACGGTAATCTTTGAACTCATCGGTGGAAAAGGTTACAAGGGCGCATTGAAGTCAGGCCTCGGCAACTTTGTGGGTTTCCTGGGCGGCTCGCTCATAAAAGTAATTATTGGTCTTGCAATGATCTCTGTATTTGTCTGGAAGGTATTTGTGTAATCAGGCCAAAAGCATGAATTGATATGCAAAAAACATGTGCCTGCCGTGTTAACCTCTATTACGTCTGAGATTGCCTTACATAGAGGGGAAGCGAGGCTTCCTGTCTTCCATCAATTGCCAGGTCAAAAGAATATTTCCCGAACTTTTCAAGTTTTAAGCCCTGAATATGAAGAACCATGTTCATTACGCCTGAATCGAGATGGGGAGGAAAATTTACTTTCGTGCCGGTTTCTAAACTGGGTATTATGAGTTTACCATCTTCATTAACCAGATTTAGTTTTATTTTATGCTCTCCTTTTTCTATCTGGTTAAACCTTACTCTGAGCGCTATAGCGCACTGCGAACTCACAGCCGGCAATTTTTGGGCAAAGATTGTATCAAAAGTACCCAATATATTTAATTTTCCCTGAGATTCTGTTGCTGCATCACACAAAGCCATAACTTCTATATTCACGGTCAAACTCCTTAAAATAGAAATAACTTCTTATAAAATTGAGTTACTTTCGGGACTTTCCATATCGTTCTTTGATCGTATCGCTTGAATTCTGTCTCTTAATTCTGCTGCGCGTTCAAATTCCAGCGACTCTGCCGCCTTGAGCATCTCTTCTTCCAATTCATTAACAAACTCCTGCGTAACATATTCTTCTTCACTCTCGGCAACAGACTCATAAACGATCTTGTGTGACGAGACCTCGTCTTCGATGCCTTTCTTGATTTCTTTTCGTATGGTGGTTGGGGTGATGTTGTGCTTTTTGTTGTACGCTATTTGAAGTTCCCGGCGACGATCTGTTTCATCTATTGCCCGTTTCATCGAGTTTGTTATTTCATCCGCATATAAGATCACCTCGGCATTCACATTCCTTGCCGTTCGGCCAATCGTCTGTATTAATGAGGTTTCTGAACGTAGAAATCCCTCCTTGTCTGCATCCAGTATCGCTACCAGAGAGACTTCCGGCAAGTCCAGTCCCTCCCTCAGGAGATTGACACCCACCAGGACGTCAAATTTTCCCAGCCGCAAATCCCTTAAGATCGTTACCCTTTCTATAGCATTTATCTCTGAATGGATGTACATACCCTTGAGACCCTCTTCCTTGATATACTCACTTAAATCTTCAGCGAGTCGTTTCGTCAAAGTGGTTACCAGCACCCTCTCCTTTTTCTGCGCCCGTTTCTTGATTTGTTTCAAAAGGTCATCTACTTGAGTCTTTGCGGGTTTCACGTAGATTATCGGGTCGACAAGACCGGTTGGCCGTATAATTTGCTCGACCACTTTGCCCTGACATTTTTTCAACTCATAAGGAGCGGGTGTTGCTGAAACGAACACGATTTGATGAATCCTCGATTCCCACTCGTCAAATCGTAAAGGACGGTTATCCATCGCAGAGGGTAAACGGAATCCGTATTCGACCAGAGTCTCTTTACGCGCCCGGTCTCCGTGGTACATGCCCGCAATTTGAGGGACAGAGACGTGAGACTCATCTACAATCAGGAGGAAGTCTTTGGGAAAGTAATCGAAAAGGGTATAGGGTGTCTCCCCTGGCGCCCGACCGCTGAGGTGTCTCGAATAGTTTTCGATGCCATGACAATAACCGACTTCCAGGAGCATCTCCATATCGTAGCGCGTCCGTGCCTCAAGTCGCTGGGCCTCAAGGAGTTTTTCCTGAGAGCGAAGTTCCTTAAGGCGGTCGTTCAATTCATATTCGATAGATTTGACAACCCCTTCGATCTTTCCCTCCGGCATGACAAAGTGTTTGGCCGGGTAAATGGATATTTCATTTACTTCTTGTAAAGAATTGCCTGTTGTGGGGTTGATTATAGAAATCCTGTCGACTTCATCTCCAAACAATTCTATGCGATATGCAGTCTCTTCGTAGGCGGGGAATACCTCTACAACGTCCCCGCGTACCCGTAAAGAGCCACGAACGAAATTGATATCGTTCCGCTCGTATTGGATGTTGATAAGTTTTCTTAATAACTTGTTGCGCTCTACCGAATCTCCCTTGCAGAGATGCACGTACATCTCCTGATACTCTTCAGGTGAACCCAAACCATAGATACATGAAACGCTGGCGACAATGATAACGTCCCTGCGTGACATAAGGCCGCTGGTGGCGGCGAGGCGCAGACGGTCGATTTCCTGGTTGATGGTAGCCTCTTTCTCGATGTAGATGTCACGCTGTGGAATGTACGCCTCGGGTTGATAATAGTCGTAATAGCTCACAAAATATCCCACGGCGTTTTCTGGAAAGAAGCTCTTAAACTCGCTGTAAAGCTGGGCCGCCAGGGTTTTATTGTGGGTCATAACAAGGGTGGGCTTCCTCAGGGCTGCAATTACGTTTGCCATGGTAAATGTCTTACCAGAGCCCGTAACACCTAATAAGGTTTGATAATTGATATTATTTTTGTAGCCGTCGACCAGTTGCTGTATTGCGCGTGGCTGGTCGCCTTGCGGCGTGAACGATGAAACTAACTTAAAAACAGACATTCCAATTTATGATTTGCGATTTTTGATTTGTGATTTATTTATATTCTTTTCCATGCTATTTTGCATCATTCCGTGCTAATTACTCACTCTTTATAATACTGCGAGGATTTATATTTCAAAAGGAATTCGTCAATAAATACCTTCACCGTGGAGGCAATGGGAACCGCCAGCAATAATCCCAAAAATCCCAGCAGTTGACTGCAAATCAGGATAGAGAGGATTATCATGACCGGGCTTAATCCTAACCCTTTTCCCATAATCCGAGGCGTTATAACAGTTCCTTCAAGTATTTGACCGATACCAAAGGTTATTAAAATATATATTATATGTTTGAAATCATGAAATTGAAAGAGCGCAAGCGCGGAAGCCAGGACAATTCCGGTTCCAGTGCCAACGTATGGGATCAAATTACCAAAGCCGCCGATAAAGCCGATAAGAAATGACAAGGGGACGCCTGTGATTGTCAGACCTATGCTGTAAATGAGAGAAAGGATAAGACAGATAATAAGCTGACCTCGGAGGAAAGAACGGAGATTATTATTTACTCTGGAGAGAAGACTTATTGCCTGGTCTCTTTTCGATAAAGGGAAAATGTTTTTTATATTCTGGGCGATAATATTGAAGTCCATGAGCAGGTAAACAGACACGACGCCAAAAATAATAAAATTTACGAGAATTCCCACGAAACCAAAGGTGCTGTAAAAAATGTTTTTCACGATATTCAGGAAAAAGCTGACAACCTGTGGAATATATTTTTTGAATCCTCCTAACATCTCGGCTAAACGTATTTTTTGCAAACGGGATTCTTTCCCGGCATCAGACTCCCGGTCAGAGGCAGGTTCCTGTTTATCATGATTTTTTATGTCTGCCTCTTTTTCCGGATTTGCAGGTGTAATCTTTTCATGATCATGTTTGAATATGGGCTCGATGCGCCCTTTCATGAGCGACTCAACTGATTTGGCAAGTTCTATATTCCCGTATTTTTCTATCCACGCCTCGATAGTGGTTTCGTATTTTGGATATTGTTTCTTAATCGTACCGCCCACCTGATAAATTCCTTTGGTAGTCTTGGGAATCGCATACGTCAGAAATCCAGCCGTAGTGAGCAGAACGGCGATAATTATGAAGACAATCCCAAATCCGCGGTGTATGTGCTTACGGGTAAATGGCCAACATCTACGTTCGAAGAAATCAACTACAGGATCGAAAATATAAGCGACAATAAAGGCAAGTAAAAGGGAGATAAGCGTTCCTCTCAGGAAATAACATAACACAAGAAAGATAATAATTGAAAGGCCAATGAGTAATACACGGACCCATAAGTTTTCCAATATTTTTTGTCGTTCTTTTTCCATAAATTTGAATTTATTATGTCTTAAATGCAGACCTCCCCTCCATCCCCTCCTTGCGAAGGAGGGGAAAGGGGTGGTTTAAAATCAAAAATGTTTTACTCGATAATGAGCTATTTTATATTTTTTGTCTTTGTTACTCTTGATCATTCAGATTGATATCGGCAGTGTCTGCACCAATCTTTATATGATCTCTTATAGACTCCAAAACCGATGTGTTTATACCTTTCACTTTGGACAATTCATCAATGCTTTTAAAGCTGCCGTGTTTTTCCCGGTATGCCACAATCGCCTTTGCCTTTACTTCTCCTAATTTTGGCAGCAATACCAGTTCATACCATGGGGCATTGTTTACGTCCAGTTTTACTTTTATATCCTCAGGTTTAAGGGTACTCACGATCTCCGTTTCGGGCAGCCACCAATGGTGATCCATGCCCAGTTTTACTATAGTACCAATAAACAACGTTGTAGCCAAAAAGAAGATAACAATCAGTTGCTTTCTTGTGGGAGAGGTATTGCTGGATGGCTTCTGTGAATTTTGCATAATTCCTACAGCCATTTTGAAGGATTTTATATATTCTCAAATTTCTCGATTTTATTCTAACAGTAATTTAAAGGCTTTCAAGGGAATTTAATTATTTTAGCATTTTCCCGTGAATTTAAATATCTGTTCCCATTTCAATGATGCATCAAAAATCCCTTGATAATAAAGAAGATTTAAGCTATAAATTGACCAGCTTATATGCTGCAAGAGGAAACAGGATAATTTAATTTAAAAACGTAGGTAGCTAAAATTTTGAATGAAACACACACCATTCCCCTTTAAATATCATGGTTGGGCAGGACTCGGATTAATTTGTTTTGTGGAGTTCTGCTTGCTCACCCAGCACCGTATTCACTTTACATACAAAATAAGCGTTTGGGCGACACCATTGTGCTGGTTGGGTTACGTGATGTTTTTGGATGCGGTCATTTTCAAGCTCAAAGGAAATTCACTCCTCTGTAACAGACGGCGGGAATTTTACATCCAGATGCCGTTGTCAATCGCCTTCTGGCTCTTATTTGAATTTTACAATCTCCACC
>JACRII010000011.1 GCA_016235875.1 Planctomycetota bacterium | reverse complement strand
CGTTGTATTCGATAAACTGGCTTTCAGATAACTATCAAAGGTAATGCCGATTTTACTGAGATAATCTGGATTCCCGCTGGTAAGCCCTGTTACTTGTTCTGATAGTTTTTTATATAATTGGCTTCTTAAGGACGTAAATGTTGTATTTCCTGCGAATACGCCCCTTGCCTTTGTATATGCGTCTAAACCTGTTTTGTCTTTGATATATTGCGTTACGGCATTAAACTTTGTGAGAAAATCATTAATCTTTGATTGTAAAGCGCTTGTATCCTGCTTGACCGTTATCGTTGTATATGTAGTATCTGTGTAGGCCGTAACATTCGTATTTTTAAGGGTATAGCTAATACCGTTTATCGTAAAGGTGTTTGAACTTTTGGTAATTTCATCAGATGCACTGGTGCTATTTATGGTAAGCTTCGCATCAGTACCGCTGGTTGCCGATGCAGTGTCCAATTTTAATACATTCATAAGATTACCAGTTACATCCGACAGTGTAATCGTATCTGTGCTGCCTGCGCCTTTGGATTTAATAAGAACTTTGTCAAGGGAAGTATCATAGAACACATTTACATTTGCTGTGGAGCTGTTTATCCTGGAAATAACCGCATCCAGCGTGTCTGTTGATGTGTCGTATGAAATCTCCACGCCGTTAATTTTAAATTTGCCGGTCGTGGTACTTGTCAGCGCAGTATCGAAATTTGCATTGTTCAATATTACATTACTCTGAACACCAGTGGCGTCTGTCGTACCGTGATAGGCATAGGGTGTCGTTGTATCTCTCATTTTCACCTGCGTGAAAAATCCGGTACTACCCCCTGCGACTGATTCAGAGAAAGTCAAAGCGGTTGCAGTTTTGCTTTCAAGATAGAACTTGTCTTCTGTCTTGTTGTAGTAAATATTTGCATCTACCCCTGCAGCATTGACCGCATCCATGAATGTCTGGACTGAGGTATAGGTGGATAAATCAGCCGATGTCCAGGAACCGATAGTTACTGTCCCCGTAGGGGTGCTTCCAAAACCCGCATTAGCGAAACTCTTTGTCACATCAATTGTCCCGCTGCCTGGCGCTACTTTTGAGCTGCTTATGGTAGAGGGCTTTGTTAGTAATGCCGCAGTGCTTTGTAAAGAGGCGCCTGTAGCCAACTGTTTAACACGTATCTGATATGTACCTACAGCGGCTCCAGAGCCAGCGGATGCAGTTATCTTTGTTTCATCGCCGGAACTAGACGTCCTTGAGTTATATATAGCGGTGGTTTCGGTGCTGCCAAGCTCTCTTGATAATGTCAAGAGGTCTGAGATCTTTGTCTTTAAATCGCTATGTATGTTGAGACTGCTATTGAGGCTGGTTTTTTGAGTATTCAGAGTAGTTAATGGCCTGCGTTCCAGCGCCATGAACTGATTAACCAGAGAATTAAGGGCGGAACTTGAGCTGAAAGCTGAGGTAATTGACGATGATACGGCCATGATATTAAACTCCTAAAACAAAAAGTTGGGGATGGGTTAACGTTACCCATCCCCAACTTAAAACTTACCTTATTTGAAGAGACTTAATATAGATTGTGGTCCTGAGTTTGCCTGAGCAAGCATTGCACTGGCGGTCTGTTGCAATATCTGCAGCTTGGTTGAATTTAATTGTTCGTAAGCCATGTCGGCATCCTCGATACGGCTCCTCGCTGCCTCAGTATTCGTCCTGGCGACAGTCAAGCTTGTCTCCTGATACGTCAACCTGTTCACTACTGACCCAATGTAGCTCAATGCCTCAGACACATCGGCTATAGCGGTATCTATCCTACCCATTAATACTTGAGCAGACGCTGCCGAACCCACTATTGAACCAGCAAGTGCTCCGGTACTAACCGAGACGTATAACCCTGAAGAAGAAAACCCTTTGGTTGTAGCGCCCGAATCAAAGCTGACGTTGGCCTTTGCAAGTAAATCAAACTTCATTATATCATTTGTGGTACTTGCCCCTGCGCCGATTTGGAACCTGAACAGTCCGCTTGCGCTTGATGCGCCGGATGTAGCAGCGCCGCTGAATATTGTTTTATCGTTCCACCGTGCCTGATTAACCTCAAGGTCAATCTGATTGGTTAATTTTACCAGTTCTCCTTTAATGGCGGTACGCTCAGCAGTGCCCAGTGAGTCATCGGCTGCCTGGGTGGTCTTTGTTTTCATCTGAGTCAGGATGTCAACGATGTTGCCCAGGTGTCCTTCCGCAACTGCGATAAGATTCTTAGCAGAGCCGATGTTGTTTAATGCCTGGCCAAGGCCTTCTGCACGGGCATTGAACTTTTTGGCAATGGTATAACCAGCAGCATCGTCGGCTGCATTATTAATTCTTTTACCTGTTGCCAACCTCAATTGTGCGATAGACAGCCGATTATCAACGTCGTTCAACGACCTTAATGCATTTAACGCATTAATATTGGTGTTAATTCTTGCACCCATTTTTAAACCTCCTTGTTTTAATGTTTTTCCCGTATTCCATAACGAGAAGAAACTAATTCATTCTTCGATATAAATTACAATAATTTAATAGACTGACTAGTCTGGTCTTTAAACTTTTCTACGGTACCTGTTGTAATTATCGGCAGAAAGTATAATAAGTTTAGTACATTTTTAAATAAATTGTTATCAGTTTCTGATGTCAGACCGTAATCTCATTTTTCAAATTTGCAGCAGATTGATTCTTGAATTTCTTCTCCAGGGAAATAAGGTTTTGTGAGGCGTAATGACAGGCAGGGTCTAATTTGAGCGCTGCCCTGAGTCCGATTATTGCAGATTCTAATCTGCCCAATCTGGCGTAACAAATGGAAATAGTGGCAATTACATCAGCATTGGCAGGTGAGATCTCAAGGTATTTTTCAAACAGCTCAATGGCAGCGGTGTGGTCTTCGATTTCCATGCAAAGATTTCCCAATGTGAGGTATGTGCTGGCGTCCGTTGGGTTTGAATTGAGCGTATTTTGGATGAATTTGATTGCGCTCTGCCGGTCGCCGTTTTTGAATTTAATCTTTTCCATAAGGCATTTGAGTTCCAGGTTATCTGGATAGGAAGAAATTATTGTTTTCAGAGTCTCTTCTGCCTCTTTAATTTGATTTGTTTGTAATAAAAGATTTACTAAAAATATATGTGCGTTTAAATCGTTGTTATTTTTTTGGATCCGTTTTTTTAAGGTGTGGATAGCTTCGTGTGCTTTTCCCTGCATAATTTGTGCTTTTCCCATCAAGAGATATATCAAGTGATTATCAATACCAAATTTTATAGCGGTATTAGTGATATTTTCAGCCTCCTGAAAGCGATTTTGGGAGATGTAGAGGTGTGCAAGGTTTGAGTAATACAATGATTCTTTATCGTTCAGCTCAATAGCCTTTTTATAAGCCAGTTCTGCCTTACCAGGAAGTCCAAGACGATTGTAACATTCTCCGATATTGTTATATGCTTTATGTTCATAATAATATGTATCTACAATACGAAGGTTAACGGTAGGGTTTTTGTTTTCTGTATCTTTTATAACAAGATATTTTTTAAAATAATTTATAGCTTCATCAAAATCTCCCTTTCTCGATAATATATCTCCCATAACATATAAAATATCTAACGAATCGGGATTCTCGTTGATTGCGTCTCTGCAGATTTCTTCTGCCCTATTTATTTGATTTGTGTTCAGCAAGGCATACGCAAGGTCAATATAAATCCTGAGCCTTTGGTTTCTGGAATCAACATCTGTCGGCGAGGCGGGTATATTTAATCCGTCCTCTCCTAATTCGATTACTTTTTCGAAATTATATTCATTCCTATAGTTACGGACCAGGTTTGCCAGGGCAAAGATATTGTTAGGGTCTTCCACCAGTTGCTTTCTCAAAAGGTCTCCTGTCCTTTTGTATTTATTTTTCATTTCTTCATTAGATAGGTTATATCCATAATGGTAAAATCTTATTTCCGATGGCATAGCATTACCATTTAGAATGAGTTGGTTGTGTACAATACCGTCAAAGTGCGCCTTTCCTCTGCGGAATACCCTTGAGTAGTAGTGTTTTGATTGGCCGCCAGGGAGTTCGCTGTAGATAGCAACGTATATTGCATTATATGAATCGGTTTGTATTAACTTATGAAGTAAAGGCATATCAGTCTGTTCAAGCGCCTCATCCGCATCGATTTGGAGAATCCAGTCGCAGGTTGCGTAGCTTAGTGAATGGTTTCGTGCTTCACTGAAGCTGTTACGCCATGGATGATGGTATACTTTAGCGCCGAAGGATTGTGCAATTTCAACGGTTTTATCTGTTGAACCAGTATCGACGATAATAATTTCATCCACGGCGTCTTTTACACTTTTTAAACACTGAGCCAAAAATTTTTCTTCGTTCTTTACAATCATACACGCGGAGAGAGACGGTCTCCCGTTATTTGATGGAGTTCGACAGTTTGTATTCGTTATCATCTTTTACCTCGCAATAGGCTTTATATCTAAAGTTAATTTTGCAATTTATATTTTCCCTTTTGCACTTTTTTTGCTATTCCCCAAGCGCTGATTTATAACCGACGAGAGCCGCCTCCCAGTGTCCTAACTTTTCGTAGCATCGCGCAATATTCAATAATGTATCTTTGTTTTCAGGACAAGTCTTTAAGTGCGCTTCAAGGTACGGTATGGCCTTTTCATATGCCTCCTGTTTTATATAGAGTTCTCCCAAATGCAAGAGTACTTCATCGTCTGCAATACCTTCAGTAATGGTTCTTAATAAGGTATTAGTAGCTTCTACAAGATTTTCCTCGCTTAAATAGCAGAGAGCCAGATTCTTATATGGTGTAAGATACTTAGTGTTGGAAGCTATAGCTTTTTGTAAATAGTCTATAGCCGTTTGCAAATGTCCTAACTTTCCAGAACAAATTCCTAATCCATTGTAAGCAGTGTAATCGTATCCCATTGTGTCAACCATAAGAGAAATTCTATTTATGTTTTTGAGATACCATTCGCGGAGTAACAAAAACCGTTCAAAGTAATCAATTGCCTTTCTGTAATCCCCTTCCTTCAAATATATACAGGCAAGAGTAAATATGATATCTATGTTTTCTGGTTCAATTTCTGACTCAGCTAATTTTGATAAGGCAAAATGGCACAATTCCTCTGCCTTTGAATAATCTTCGTTATAGAGATAACAGTTTGCCGTTTCATAAATAATCATGACATAGTGATGCAGACTAATGTCTGTTTTGTCATGATTTGAAAAGGGAACTGGTGACATTATCTTAAGAGCTTCTTCTCCCGCATTAATACCGTCTTGAAACAAGTCTTGTATGCGGTAATTGCGTATCAGGTTAAACCATGCAAAACCATCGTGTTTATTTTGCGCGATTTGTTTTTTCAGTAAGTGGGTGGTCCGTTGCCATTTTATCCGCATCTTTTTTTCATCAAGGTTATATCCATGGTGGTAAAGCCTTATTTCGGTTGGCAACCGTTCACCTTCGATAATGGTTTGCTCATGGATGATGTCTTTGTAAAATCCTTTGCCGCGGCGAAAGATTCGCGGATGATAAAACGTATGCAAGCCATCCTTTATAATGCTTTGAATAGCGATAATAATTCCATTATATCTATTGTCGCTTATTGCAAGTCTGAGCTTCGGTATATCCGCTTGTTCTAATTCTTCGTCAGCATCTATCTGAAGAATCCAATCTCCCGATGCGTGGTTTAAACAATGATTTCTTGCCTCGCTAAAACTGTCATTCCATGGGTGATGATAAACCTTTGCCTTGAATTCTTTGGCAATAGTTACCGTATTATCTGTGGAGCCTGTATCTACGACAATGATTTCGTCTACTGCGTCTTTTATACTGTTCAGACAATTAGGCAGCAATTCTTCTTCGTTCTTTACTATCATACAAGCAGATAATTTTGGTCTTCGTGTGCTTTTCATTTTGATTAATCTTTATACAGCAATTGGACTCTTCTCCCGGGTGTTTAACCTGACGGTTATTTTTTGCTCATTTTTGACTAATTTATGTTTTATGAAGTTGACGATGCGTTGCGCTGCATGCCCGTCACCGAAAGGATTCGCAATACTTGCCATCCGATTATATTCTTTTGTGTCTTCTAACAGATGAGTTGTTTCTTCTATAATCGTATGGGTGTTTGTGCCAACCAATTTTGCGCCGCCTGCCTTCACTGCCTCAGGACGCTCTGTTACTTTGCGGAGTATCAATACCGGTTTGTTTAGAGAAGGGGCTTCTTCCTGAATGCCGCCTGAGTCTGTCAGAATGATATAAGCGCGTTTCATCAAGTGGATGAAGGGCACATATTCCAGAGGCTCAATAAGTATTATATTTGATACGTCTCCCAACATAGGATATACGGTGTTCCTGACATTGGGATTGAGGTGTACCGGATATACAAAGGTGACATCGGGGTACAGTTTGGCCAGCGTCACGATAGCCTTGCATATACTGATGAATGGTTTTCCAAAGCTTTCCCGCCGGTGCGCTGTGATTAATACTAATTTGCCTGTAATGTTATTCAGCAGATTGTCGTCAAATTTAAAGTCGAGCGCAGCCACATCCAATAAGGCATCTATAACGGTATTACCTGTGACACAAATCGAATCTTTGTCCACCCCTTCGCGGAATAAATTATCTTTTGCCTTGTCGGTTGGGGCGAAATGGATGTCTGCTATAACGCTTGTTAAGCGTCGGTTTATTTCCTCAGGGAATGGATGATATTTGTCGTGTGAACGTAGTCCTGCTTCCACGTGTCCTACGGGAATATGTTTGTAGTAAGCGGCCAAAGATGCGGCAAAAACGGTGGTTGTGTCTCCCTGTACCAAAACCAGGTCCGGCCGTTCCGTTTCATAAATAGATTCAATGTTTTTTAATACTTTGCAGGTAATGTCCGACAGTCCCTGGCCAGTAGCCATGATATTCATATCATAATCTGGCTTAATGGCAAAAACATTCAGGACGCTGTCAAGCATCTGGCGATGTTGTGCTGTAACAACTACAACGCTTTTCAATGAGTCAGCATGACGCTGTAGCTCTTTGATTACGGGCGCAAGTTTTATTGCCTCAGGACGCGTGCCAAATACGCACATTACTTTATACATATGCTTTATTTAAGTTAACTAAATCCATTGAAGTAACTCTAATCTGTGAAGTTTCGATTCAGGACATACTATATAGTTAATAGTAGACCCATGTAATGAATCTGCTTCTTCTCCATTCATAGTGAAGATTCTATACTTATTCTTATTAAATGTATTAAAATCGAACCCTCCTAGCTCTTTGGGAACAAACCCTGGATATTCAGAGTATCTGTAACCTGAATATTCATGCATTTCTATTTGCCAGATTGGCTTAACTTCTTCTATAAATCTTCCCAGCGTCTTTAAGACTATACTTTCCATCCCTTCTATATCCATTTTGATGAAATCAGGATGCTTTACATTGTTTTCTAATACATAATCGTCTAATTTAACGTATTTGATATTTTGCACGGGATGTTGCGTGCCGATACAATCATTAAACCTGGTATTACATGTTTTATTTAATTCATGTAACGCTACTTTATGAACTCTTATAGCTCTAAGGGGTGCACAATTTTCTTCTAATCTGTTATAACAAAGTGGAGACCCCTCAAAGGCATGTACAATTCCACCTAATAGGGCAAACGGTATAGAAGTAGTTCCTATATGTGCGCCAATATCATAGACTGTATCGCCTGGATCAAAACATTTTTCCCAAACATTCCAGTATATTTCCTGTAAAGCATTCTTTCTAATAAGGTCATCAATGCCACCATCTGATAACGCCGGAAAGGGGTATTTAATAGTTTTTAAATCAACATAGTGCATTTTAAGTCCTCCTTGCAATTTATACAGCTTCTATATATTCCCAAAATTCTTCAGCAGATCTCTCATAAGCAGAGGGATTTTTCAGGTCTAATGCCTTCCAGCTTGAGGCTCCAACCATCTCGTTTAAAATCAGATTACAACCACACAAAGCGGCCTGATTGACCACCAAACCGTTTGGCTCTGGCCATCTGGGCAAATGTACATAATTCTTTACCCGGCTAAAGAAATGGGGCATATCTTCGTATGGTATTTTCCCGACAACTCTTCCATATCCTTCTTTTCCTGCCAGTTGGGGATTGTTAGAACCGAATAACACAATATTGCCGTCGGGGAATTTTTGCTTTATGTTGAAATATCCTTTTGGCTCTCCCATCGCGCCACAGGATGCGTATTCGATGTCTCTGGGAGTTCCTTTATCTACAAAATGGTTTGTATCAACAATCGGTTTAATTAAATACGTTTCACCGATAATTTCTTTGCCGTAAAGTTTAATGTAGGTATCTCGCTGTAAAGGACTCAGAAAACAATTAACAAGGGCATGTTTAAACAGGGGGGATGTTAAAGGAGCGGTGCATTTTCCATCGTACCAGGGGCCGGGGAGTCCCCGGTGATTGAAATAATCCTCTTTTGAAATTACGCATTGACCATCGGTTCTGCGATCCCCATTACACGGGAGGGCTGCCAGAAAGCAAGCATTGCTGTATCCGCATTGCCCGGTGATATATTTTCCTCTTCGTAATATGTTCTCCAAAAAACGGAGGTCAAACTGTGGAGAACCGGGACAATTCCAGAAATCAAACACGATGTCCAAATCCGCTTTCAAATCGTAGTCAAAACATGACGGTGCCATGGAAGAAAAGGAAAAGACATGCCCCCGTTTTTTCCCTTCATCCACCATGCCTCTTGTGTATTGCTCACCGCCTCCATAAAAGTGATAGGGATGGAGATAACTTACAAAATTGATTTTCATGTTATTCTTTCTCCAGGAGTTTATGCACAGTGAACTCGGCCAGCTTCCATGGGTCTAATTCATAGCATGCATGATTGCATTTTTTCGATCTGTCTTCAGTGTTCAAAATTCTGGAAAACAGATGACACTGAAACCTGCATTCCTGATGAAGCGAAGGATCAAATGTCCCATTTGCCTGCATGAGATAGAACTCGGGCGCATTACATTCGTAAGCCTGGAACAATACGTATTTCTTATTAATGGCGTTGAAGATGTGGTGTATCCCTCCATCGCTCAGCACCCCAATATGCATTTCGTTCAGTACAGCGGCAAATTTACGGATATGCTGGGTATGCGGGATGTAATAATCCCCAAGGTGATAATTGATTGGATTTCCAACCTCAAAGACGGTTACATCACCCAGAAGTGTTTTCAGTCTTTCTATAAATCGTCTCCATGATTCTTCAGAATATCTCAATGGTGAACAGTCCACGCGCTTTTCAGAATGCCTCCTTTCGCTCACCACAATGCATACCTTATATCGACTCGTACACCCGTCTATACACTCTTTTGCCATTTTTATATCATCATTTGTAAGATATAGACTTGGTAAGGTGTCTGTTGTTTCTAAAGGATGAAAATTATTTTGAAACAGGTAATTACAAACAATTATGTTTTTATCAGAAGTATTGATCATCTGGTTAAGGTTGTTATCCTGCCTCAATAAATCAAAAAGTCCGGGATGCCAGTCAGGCCATATTGAAATAAAATCTCTCGGTTTTTGAATACTCTGTTGCCAATAGTTCGGGTCATTTATTTCATCAAAATAGGGGCCTCTTACCTTGTGAACATGAGGATTTGTTTCATAAATCTGCGATAAAAAATCATCACAAACCACAGTTAAAGTTTTATCTGGAAACCTCTTTTTTATAGGAGAAATCAAAGATGCGGAAAGGATTGAATCACCTATGTTGTTGGGGAACAGCCACCGGGGAATGTAATAGATTATTTCATTTCCATTTGACCTTTTCGGTGTGTAGTTATTTTCCGTGCAGTTACTCGAATCGCTATGCAAAAACATGTGCTGTACGGCTCTATGGAATTCTTCAGCATCGTGAGTAACATTTCCTGATTCATTGTACAACATGCCAAGCATTGACCCATTCCATAACTGCCTCGAAGGTTTTTTCCCTATGGTAATTTGGTTCTCGTTTTGCTGATTTAGCTTTGGAAGATAAGCTGACATTGCCTGTATAATTTCTTCTGCCCGGTGAGTATAGGTATGGCGTGCTAATGCCTCCGCATAGCCTCGCATAGCAATCGTATCCCGCTCTTTTGTGTGATCTAAATAGTATTTTACTTTGTCGCAGAGTTCGTCAAATGTCTCAAACTCCACAAGGTGCTCACAGGTAAAGGGATTCTCTTCCGAAAGCCGTTCGGTGAGAAGAAACGATCCACAGCCAAGCGTTTCAAAGACACGGGTCTCCGTGTCTTCGTGATCTTCGGCATGAATGTTCAATACTATCTTGCTTCTGTTAAATAACTGGACAAGCTCCCTGCCAAAGGCGTTTGCAATCGTCACATTGAAGTTGGACTGGAGTTTCTCTAATAGTATTTTTCTTCGTGGTGTTATTGAACCCACAAAGAGGATATCGATATCTCGCTTTATGTCAGAATTCATTCTATGAATGGTTTCATCAAATCCACTGAGCAGAATAGAGCATCTATCTCGTTTGACCCAACCGTGTGATACCGCAGTCTCGATACACCTTTTGGTCCGGAAAAAGATATGGTCAAACAGCCCGGACGAAAGCAATCTGTCCTGATCTCTGCAACGGCTTACAAGTTCACTTGCCCAAAAAAATCTGGGAACCCGAACAGACTCAATCAGGTCGATAGGAAAATAATCGCCTCTTTGCAATAGGAAAACATCGTATTCTGGCAATTCACTGAATAAACTGTGCAGTTTATCACGATGCTTTCGGTAATCAATGCAGTGGGTGGTATGTCCAAGGTTACGAAATCCCTTATCTACAAAAACCTCCGCTCCCCATCCAGCGTTGCATTCAATTACATTGACATATAGTATCTTCATCTTTAAGCGCTGTATGAAAAGTAGGAATATGGGGTTTCGATACGGTTTTTATGCTGATATGCGGGTGTTCAGACCGGACAACATGTATTATTTCATTTATCCTTTTGCTTAAATCATGGTAGGTATTAACACTATTCCGTGCATTTTGCTGCATTTTATGAACTAACTCCGGATTCTTAGCTAAAGAATACATTTTGAAAGCCAGATCATTTACATCTACAATTTCCTCTGGAAAGGAGATTCCATCCCCTCTGGTGACCCTTTCAGCGACTTTGACCAGCAGGCCATTATAGTCATTCCGTACAAATTCATTCATTGGTGGCGCGTCAGTAGCAATGGTTGGAAGCCCACATGCCATTCCTTCCAGTAAGGGCAGTCCCAGCCCTTCCAGTTTGGAAGGAAAAATAAGGATACGGCCTTTATGATAAAGACCTGGCGCTGGAACAGTTTCAACATGATAGGTTATACGCGGATTATTATTCACGATATTCACCACTTCGGGAGGAAGTTTTTCCAGTTCGGTCTGCGCATGGACAAAGAGGGTAGCATCTGACAAATGACGGGATACCGCTTCAAATGCAAGGATGACAGAGGGTGTCATTTTGCGGTAATTTATACCCAACCATCCGGCATTATGAAAAAATGTGTATTTCCCATCTCCATCGTCTCTTGGTTTAAAGAGGTCGGTGTCAATTCCCCAGCCTATATAATGGGCGTTACAAATACCATTAACCAGATTAAATGTTCTTTTTGTTGAACAAAGTACGGCATCGTAAAGACTCATGTAAGGCTTCCAATCTTCCTTATAATAATCGAGATAGGTTAATATCTTTGTCCCGGAGGCTTTCGCTGCCATAACAAGATTCCAATCGTACTCTTCGTTAAATATGATCATGTCGAGATTATTACCCCGGATCCATTGGGTAAGGACATCGGGAGGGATTTGATAATCTGGATAGGTAGTTAGATTGGGAATGTCCCAATATCCTCGAACTTCCAGCTTGGGTTGGCCAAAGACTCCTCCCGTACGGGCAAAAACAAAGGTCTCATGGTTTTTTGCAATAACGTCTCGCAGGGTTTTTGTCACATAAGATTGTCCACGTTCAAACCAAATGCTTACAAAACCAATTTTTAGACGTTTATTGATAGAACCAGCCTCAGCAGATCGTTTGAAAGATTGTGGCTGTATCATCTGTAATTTTAGCTGAACTTTCTCCAGGTTGTTTCTGGCTTCCTTATAATCCGGTTCAATTGATAAAGACTTTTCGAAATATTTTTTTGCTTCGTCAAACACGTTAATTGTGAAATACAAGACACCTAAATTATTAAAAACCGATGCATCACCGGGGTCTAATTCAATCGCCTTTTTCAGACAGGTAATGGCATAATAAAATTGTTGAGTTTGGTGGTATATTACGGCTAGATTATAATAAGCGCTGATGAAGGAAGGGTCGGTTTCTATAGCCTTTTTGTAAGCTTCAATAGCTTCTTTGCAGAGACCGTTTTCCATAAAAAGCTCTGCTTCGTCGAGATATTTTTGAGCTGCAGCTATTGGCATAATAAGAATGCTATGTGGAATAATAAGACGATAAATAAATGGATGTTATCTTACAGTTACCCACAAAGAAGCAATATCTATACCAAACCTAGTGATCCTATGCCTTCTCTGGTTAGTTAATTTAGTACAAAAATAAATTGTGGCGGGCATTGGAATTATTACCATACAATCCCTGCTTGTAAGGGCTTCTAGGGCTGTGCGGAGTTCCACTAAAATGGATGTTTTGACGCCACGGTTTAACCGAGACAAACTATTTCAATGTTTGTGGGAAAGGGGGGGTATAATTATTCGTTATATGCAAAGAAACGTTGTTGAATTATTAGACATTCTCGTGTTTTATGCATCCTATATTTCAACAGCATGTTACACATTTTCTACTACTTTAGAGACTTTTTTTAGGTTTTGTTGTGCCTCTTTGTAATGGGCATCTATTAGCAGTGCCCTTTCAAAACAACTCCTTGCATCGTTGTGCATATTCTTTTTGAAATATAATACACCCAGATTATTATGTATTGAGGCATCGCCGTCATTTAAATCTATTGCTTTATTAAAATGGATAATTGCGTCGTCTATTTGGTTGGTATTTGCGTAGATAATGGCAAGGTTATAGTTGGCATCAAAGAATGATGGATTAACCTTTAAAGCCTTTTTGTATGCATCAATGGTCTTATCCATTTTCCCGTCTGTTTGATAGACAAGAGCCAGTCCGCACAAGGCAGCCTCATCAATAGGATTAGTTTTCAACACCTTCGAATATATTTCAATAGCCTCGTTGATATTCCCAGATTCCATTGCCTGTTTGCCTTTTGTACAGAGGGCAGCGTTGGCATCAACCAGACTTCCATGTAATTCAAGCAATTGTTCATAGTCAACGTTGGGCCATTTTTCCTTAAATTTAGACCCATTAACGGATAAACTGTTACGATAGTTAATTTTATTATCAATAAAAGTTTGACTTCTATAGTGATGAATGAATACGTCTTCATCCACCATGATGGCATACTCCTTTTCCTGAACCTTTAAACACAAATCATCATCTTCATAATTACCAGTGCCGAAAGATTCATCCAACCCGCCTACTTTCTCGTACAGCGCTTTTTTCATCAGTACGGCAAAACCGGCAACACGGTATCGGGGGGTTAACCTTCCTTTGTATGTTCTTCTTATTCCCTGTGCAAATTTATAGAATCCCTGTTCGTCAGTATAGGGAATTTCTATTACTTGCTGTCTGCCGCTGATGGAATTTGTGATAGGACCCACCATGCCAATGTTTTTATCTATTTCTAAGCTTTCTACCAGACTCTCCAGCCAGCCATCTGAGACGAGTACGTCATTATTGAGCAACATCACGTACTCCCCGCTGGCGGCCGAGACTCCTTGATTATTTCCTGCGGCAAAACCCTTATTTACTTGGTTTTCAATGAGTTTATAATTTGAATGTTCTTTAACCAACCTGCGGAGGTATTCAACGGTGCCATCCGTTGATGCGTTATCGACAAAGACAATTTCATACGGATAGTTTGTATGATTTTGGATTGAATGAACGCACTTTTGGGTATATTCCAGGGCATTCCAGGTCAGGATGATTATAGAAACTGGTTTTTGTACGTTTTGAGCAGAGACTGGCTTCAGAGAACCATCTGGTGTTTGCATAAGCGCTTTTTGGAACTGCTTATAATACTTTTTATAAATCAATTCTCGAACCCTTGCAAACTCATCCTGTTTGCTGCTCGTGGTTGATGTTCCATCGGCTCTCCAGCTAAATTCACACGTTACCTCTCTTATGTGATAAAAATCATATTTCTCCGCCATCCGGATCCATAAATCCCAATCCTCAAGAACCAGCAGTGATTCATTAAATATTCCGACCTCATCAAAACAGGTTCTATCATGGACAACACAAAGGATTGGAGTAATATTGGTTTTATAGAAAATACCTTTACTGTAATCTACAGAATAAGGTATGTCTTTTTTGATAACCTGGTAGGTGTTTCCCATTTTTATCTGATATGCCCTGCAGGCGTCCGTATAAACGACTTTATAATCTGTAGTTGTTAATACTTTTACTGCCGTTTCTACGTGGTGTGGGAGGAAGATATCATCGTCATCAAGGTAGGCAATGTATTGACCTGATGCATGCTTAATGGCAGTGTTTCTTGCAGCAGAGCGATCTTTGTTTATATCATGGGTGAGATATTTGATCGTTAGCCGATCCCGGAAGGAATTGATAATCTGTGAGACATCTTCCCCTGCATCATTTACCACGATCATTTCTATATTTTTATATGTTTGTGTTGTAATACTTTCAAGGGCTCTTTTTAGGGAATCGGGTCTGTTATATGTGGGGATAATAACGCTAACCAACTGTATATTTTTCACTAAATTATTGTTAACCATTTACAGCTTGTAATTCCTTATTTGTAGTGAAATATTCCAGTCTTTCGAGTTTATGTTTGAATGTCTCTGCTTGATAATTACATACGGTTTTGAGATGTTTTGAAATTTTATCGAAAGCGGAGACTAAGGTATTATCTGTATTTCTCTTTTCACTATATTTACCAATGTAATCATCGATTATCTCAAATACTTTATCTACCCTTCCAAGTTCATACCATATATCAATAATTCTTAAGACAAGTTTTAAACTTTTAGGATCTTTCCTGAGATAAGCAAAGAGTATCTCTACCCATTCGTTAAGAATTTTCTCTTTATCGGAATCATGAGAAAAATTTTGGGACGCATGATATCTTTTAAAACCATTCATTACGTCATTCAATGTGGCCGTCTTTTCTTTGAATTTTGACACCGTTTTCGCTATCTGTAAGACATTTTTAATCTCCTCGGGTAGTTCTCGGTCCACTTGATATAGATAGAGAAGCCGAATGTATTCAATTCTTAGATCAATATCTAAGGGTAAGAGTTTTATTGCCCTCTTATACATCATAAGGCTTTCTTTAAAGCCGAGAATAGCTAATCTTTTCGCTACCTGCATTGTGACGAGACCAGATTCAGGATATAAATTGTGAGACTTGGTCAAAGCTTCTACGCTGTTATATATTTGGCCTTTCTTTTCATAGAGAATAGACACATAATAACACATTGCCGCCTGATACAAATTTCTTATATTTCGGAGTGCTTTGTCTTCGTTACCTTG
>JACRII010000009.1 GCA_016235875.1 Planctomycetota bacterium | reverse complement strand
GATTTACGATTTTAGATTTTGGATTTAAAATCGTAAATCGCAAATCTCAAATCATAAATTTTACATGGCTATTATAAAACCATTTCAAGGATTGCGGTACAATCAAGACGTCATTGCGGACATGTCGTCCGTTGTGACGCCGCCGTATGATGTAATATCACCGGATGGACAAGAGCGGTACTATCAGATTCATCCAAATAATATCATCCGTTTGGATTTTGGAAAAGACATTCCCGGCGATACCGAGAAAACCAACAAATATACCCGTGCTGCCGAATTTCTCAGTAATTGGAGAAAACAGGGGATACTCAAGCAGGAAGATGCTCCGGCGATTTATATTTATGACCAGGAATTTTTATCCGGTAACAGGTGGTTTAGTCGCAGGGGTTTTATTGCTTTGGTAAAGCTGGAGCCTTTTGACAAAGGATACATCTATCCTCACGAGCAAACGCTTCCCGGCCCTAAGGCAGACCGTTTAAAACTTACTCAGTCATGCCAGGCAAACCTTAGTTCCATTTTTGCCCTTTTTCCCGACGGGAATAATGAGGTCGATAGCTATTTATCAGTGATGGCTGTTACAAAACCAGAAATAGATTTTACAGATGATACGGGTGTAAAAAACAAGCTCTGGGTAATAAAAGAAAAACAGACCATTGACAGATTGGTTACTCTCATGAAGGAGAAGCCACTCTTTATTGCCGACGGGCATCATCGTTATGAGACTTCGTTGGCTTATAAAGAGCAGATGCGCAAGGAAAACGGCAGGCTTTCGGGCGATTTACCTTTAGATTATGTGATGATGGTATGTGTGTCTATGAATAATCCCGGATTACAGATTCTTCCGGCGCATCGGCTTGTTCGCAACATAAAGGATTTTAGCTCCGACCGGATTCTTAAGACTCTCAAAGAATCTTTCACGGTTGAACTGATTGGCAAGGGGAGTCAGGTGGAAGAGTTTATGTCGGGACTCAATAATGGAGCCGAAAATCATACCTTTGTGATGTATGTCGGCCAGGAAGACGCCTATTATAAATTGTTGTTAAGCAATGAAAAATTATTAGATGCAGTATTTGCCAACGATCATCCCGAATGGAGGCATCTGGATGCCGGAATCCTTCACAGTGCGATCATACATAAGATATTGGGTATCCATTCCACGGATGTCGCCATAAAGGAATATGTGAAATATGTAAAGGAAGAAACAGAGGCTGTATCACTGGTGAAGTCTGGGCAGTACCAGTTGGCCTTCTTTCTGAGACCTACCCGCATTGAACAGGTCAGAGAAATTGCCATGGCACGCAAGGTAATGCCGCCGAAGTCGACATATTTTTATCCGAAGTTAATAACGGGTATCGTAATAAATAGCCTTACATAGTTATTGGTTATGGGGCAGATCATAAAATATTTCCCTTATCCTGCCAACGACCGTACACTGAAAATCTCTTTCTCTGTTAATGGTGCAATAGCAGATTCTGATACCGTAATCACGGCTATTGTATTACCAAGTGTATTAAATACTTCTAACGTATATCCATCTTCACCACCGGCAACAGGATGACGCTCGACAATTGTTGCCACATCGCCTTTCTTCAATCCTTTTTCAGATATGTCTTTTAATAAAACAACTTCTTCAAATAAATTATAGGTCATTTTTACTCTCCTTATCGGGATACATAGTAATGAATTTTGTGTCGCCTGTCGCAGCCTCTGTCATCCACATCGTACATACGGCCAAAGTATTCCCGTCGTTTTTTTGTGTTTTTTTGGTTTAATAATTGACATAACATATACTTTTAGTTAGAATTTCACCATAGTTCGTCTTATCAAGAGTGGCAGAGGGACTGGCCCTATGAAGCCACAGCAACCGGTCTTGTCCAGCGTATATGCTGAACAGGATGCTGGTGCTAATTCCTGTCTCTGTTGTTGGGAAGAGATAAGATAGGAACGTAGAAAAGCCTCTTCCTATCTTATGTAGAATAGAAAGAGGCTTTTTTATTTGCTGAATAGTTTGGACGCAGATAAACACAGATTGACTGGATTCCTGCTTTCGCAGGAATGACATCTGTGCATATCTGCGAAAATCTGCGTCCTAATTAAATTAAATGAATGGAGGCAATAGATGGGGTTTGTAAAAGGTCTGAAATGTCGGGAGTGCGGCAAACCGTATCCAAAAGAGCCGTTGCACGTATGCAGCTTTTGTTTTGGCCCGCTGGAAGTTGATTATGATTACGATGGAATCAAGAAGGTTCTGACCAGAAAACTGATCGAATCACGTGGCAAGACGATGTGGCGTTACCAGGAACTGCTTCCCATCGATGGAGAACCGACGGTTGGCGCACAGGTGGGTTTTACGCCCCTCGTCAAGGCAAATAACCTTGCCAGGGTGCTCGGTGTGAAAGAGTTGTATGTAAAGAATGATTCAGTGAATTATCCCACCTTTTCGTTTAAGGATAGGGTCGTTTCTACCGCACTGACAAAGGCGAAGGAATTTGGTTATAAAACGGTAGGATGCGCCACGACAGGGAATCTGGGCAATGCGGTTGCCGCCCAGGCAGTACAGGCAGGACTGGAGAGTTACATTATCATGCCGGCCGATCTTGAACAAGGGAAGATTATCGGAACGCTGATTTATGGCACCAATGTAATAAAAGTCAGGGGAAATTATGATAATGTCAATAAGCTCTGCACCGAGATTGCCGATAAATACGGCTGGGCTATTGTGAATGTGAATCTAAGGCCATACTATGGGGAGGGTTCAAAGACCTATGGATATGAGATTTTGGAGCAACTCGGCTGGAAGGCGCCGAAACATATTGTCGTTCCCATGGCAGGCGGGTCGTTAATCACAAAGATAGAAAAGTCCATAAAAGAATTCGTCAAACTGGGACTTATTGATAGTGCGGATACCAAACTCCACGGCGCCCAGGCCAGCGGCAGTTCGCCTATAACCACGGCCGTTAAGGCTGAAACTGATGTGATTAAACCCGTAAAACCCAAGACCATTGCGCAATCAATAGCAATTGGCAACCCGGCCGACGGCTTTTATTCTGTGAAGTCAATTAATGTATCCGGCGGATGGGCGGAAGATGTCACTGATGATGAACTTGTGGAGGGTATTAAATTACTTGCCAGGACGGAAGGTATTTTTACGGAAACAGCGGGCGGCGTGACGGTGGCAGTCACGAAAAAACTTATTGAGCAGGGTAAGATTCCAAAGGATGAGTCCATTGTCATCAGTGTTACGGGGAATGGATTGAAGACCCAGGAAGCAGTAATAAATAAGCTGGAAGTCCCCAGGATTATCAATCCTTCTCTTGCCGAGTTTGACGCCATTATGGAAGAGAAGATGGCCGGGGTACGTTAAACGTAGACGTTGCAGGATTCCAAATTTTCTGGTTATGTATATTTTGTGAGGTACTTTAAATTATAACACACCCCTCGCCCCTCTCTAGAGGGGAATCAAAAAGTCCCCTCCTGGGGATAAAAGGGTGGGTAAAATGTAGGGGCTGGTTTCAAACCTGCCCTTACTCTATCAAAAGTCGTTGGGTTTTTGTCTTTTAAAACTTATCATAATTTAGTGTATAGGAATTTTCAATCTTTAGTTCCTCCCCCTTGATGGGGGAGGTCAGGTGGGGGTGTAGGAAAAAAGAGGATCACCCTCCCTTTGCCCCTCCCATCAAGGGAGGGGGAAAAAGTCAATAAAGGACTAATTTAAAATTTGAAGGGGGTATAATTATGCCAGTAAGTGTGCGTATTCCAACGCCGCTCAGGACGCTCACCAAGGGCGCTGATGAGGTGAAGGTAGAAGGAAATAATATTAAAGAAATTATCGAAAATCTTGAGGCAAATTATAAGGGGATTAAAGAGAGAATATGTGATAACGACGGCCAGATCAGGCGATTTGTTAATTTTTACCTCAACGACGAGGACATCCGTTTTATAGGCAACATAAACACGCCGGTAAAAGACGGTGACCATATTTCCATAGTACCCGCTATTGCCGGCGGTAGATAATTGCATATGTCTCCTGAGAAAACAAAACTGTGCCCGGAATGCGGATCAGAGTATTACGCGCATATTTTAACATGCGCCGACTGCGGCGTTCCTCTGAAAATGCCGGAAGAGATCGGGAAAAAGAGTGACAATAAACCGGACGTTACCGCGCATCTCCCCGACGAATGGGTCGCAATCCGGGAAGAAGAGAAAGAAGGCATCCGGGAGTTATCGGATTTACTTTTGAGAAATGGCATTTCTTCTAAAATTGCATTGGCTCCGGGTTGCAGTACGGGAAAGTGTGGATGCCGGTATCTTCTTTTGACAGCAAAAACAGATGCGCGCACCGCACACGATTGCATTGAGGAATACCATACACAAAAGCATCCTGAAATCAAAACTTCCCAGGAATGGGAAACACAGGGGAAATGCCCCGCGTGTGGTTATTCTGTAAGTCCCGACACGAAAGAATGTCCCGATTGCGGGTTGTCATTGATAATTGAAAAGTAATCGCAGTCAAGCTTGGTCAAATCTTTTTGAAATCATTAAAAAGATCGAAGCAGATTTGTCATTTTAAAAGATTCGATCTCCTATCTTCCTTGGGTACAGCGGACTGCTCCCTACGGTCTCGGCCGCTGACCCGTATCGTTTAGCCAATTATTATGAGCTTTATATTATCACGAATTAATAATGATATTGATGAAAATTATTATGGAAAATATACATCTATACAGGAACTTATATCCTCTTCTTTAGGAAAAGAACAGTATTTGTATAAATATATAGGTTTGAATAAGAATATTGAATTTGTTGAGAAGATAATAAAGGATAATACGATAAAATTTAGCGATCCGACCACGTTTAATGATCCATTTGAGTGTAGGTCTATAGTTGGCGTTCACAGTTATAGAGATATTAGAGATAAGCTTCATGAGGAATATTTGAAGCACGGTAAATCATTTAGTGAGGAAATTGTTAAAGTACATTACGATGAGCTTATTCATTCGATGATAGATGAATTTCACAAGAATAAGTTGTCGAAATATGGAATATTATCTTTGTCCAGCGTATGGAATAATATTTTAATGTGGAGTCATTATGCGTCTCAACACAAAGGAATTGTTCTTATATTTAAGTATATCCCCAGTAACGATTTCTATGAGAAGATGATGAAGGTACGTTATAAAAATGGGATTGAGTTCTTTGAATTATCACACAGTAATAAAGATAAAAAAATATGGGAGTCGTTTTCTACAAAACACACGATGTGGGAGTATGAAAATGAATATCGCATTATTTCTCTCCCCTCAGCACCGCATATGTTTGATGGGGCTAAAATTAAGCCATTTCCCAAGGGACTTCTTTTTGGTATAATATTTGGTATAAGGACTCTCAATCAACATAAAGTAGACATAAATAAATGGGTATCGAGGTATTATCCTCAGTTAAGAATTTTTCAGGCAAAAGCAAAAGTGGATGATGTTGGAATAGAAAAAGTGTGTTTGTAGAGACATATGGGAATAATAAGGGACACTTCCCATATGTCTGCTTCCTTCACTTTGGCTGTCCTGCTTTTTTGGATTGATTATGGCGGGCAATGCCCACCCTACATAAAAATTGCGCGAATGGGAAATGGGTACATATGCCAAATTATCGAGGGATACGGATACCGGGTATAACCTATTTCTTTACAGTTGTCACCTACAAACGGCGAAAAATTCTGGTGATTTCAGAAGACATATGAATTATCTCCGTTTTGATCCGGTAAAGCATGGGTTGGTAAAATGTGTCAAGGACTGGCCGTATTCGACGTTCCACCAGTTTGTGAAAAATGGATTTTCTCCGCAGGATTGGGGTGGAGATGAAATGGGTGAAATAACCAATGCAGATTTTGGTGAATGATATTTTGGCAGGCATTGCCTGCCCTACCTGGCTGGCTGGGCGTTAGATAAAATAAATATGTTTGAAAAAATCATATCATTTTTTCAATGGTTTGTTCCAGTAAGTGTTCAATTGTTTCTTGGCATAATGGCTTATAGATTAACAAAAGCTTTGGGGGCAGAAAGAAATATTACTCAAAAAAATGAATTGAAATTAAAGTTATATGAAAAAAGATATAAAATATTTGACAATTTATATGATTTTTTACTAGAACTTAAAGTTAAGTCCCTTAAATTTGATCACCAAATCATCAGCGATACTATAGCAAAGGCAAGGTTGGCATCGAATGAGGCTAAATTTTTATTTGATCAGGAATTGGTAGAATATATTGATAGCATTGTTATTAATGGCATTAATTATTTAAAAGTATTTAATGAAGGGGAAAGTGGTAATAGAATTACATTAGATGAATTTGAAAAATGGAATTCACAGTGCTTAAAAGAACTTCCAGAAAGATTATTAAAATATTTAAATTTTAAAAATATAAATATAAATTATCAACACAAGAAAACAAAAGCATAGGGGATTAGAGATAGACACTTTTTATTTGTGCTTTTGTTTCTTTGGCCTGCCGCTTAGCAAGACGCTTAATATTCTACCTGCCTTTCTACCTAACTTCGCAATAAACGCCTTTGTTCCCAATAGACGACCCAACAAGGTATGTTTTCTTATATTTTTCACATCGAGTTTGTTTTCATCTAAATAAACTGCTCAGGTTAAAAACCGTGTCTTAATCTACCCTTGATTTTTTATGATGGTGGAATCTGGTCTTTAATCTTGATATTTGACTTTCTTTTTTATTTCTGTTATTTTTAGTAAGTAATGTCTGAACGAAAACTCGCAAAACTGTCATTTCGAGCAACGCGAGAAATCTTTTGTCTATTGAAATTATTGAGTTTACAGATTTCTCCTTTCAGTCGAAATGACAAAAGGATGCGTTTTCGTTCAGACACTAAGTACGGCTCGACTTGTTCAAAATAGCAACCAAAAATGTGTTTTATCCCGGCACATAAAAAAGTGAGATAAAGTATGAAAACCTTTCGGACTGAAATAACAATTTCTGATGACAAAACGCTTACTATTAAAGAATTACCTTTCCCAGCAGGTGATAAGGTTGAAGTTGTTGTGCGTAGTAGCAAACGTCGGAAGAAACGCGGTGAACGTTATCCATTACGCGGTAAACCCATTTGGTATATTGATCCTTTTAAGAGCGTTGCCGAAGAGGATTGGGCTGTGCTGAAATGATTGTTTTAGATACACACATCTGGGTCTGGTGGGTGCATGACGATAAGCTGCTAACCAAGTCCCAGCTAAGGAGTATTACGGCATCTGAGATGGACGTAATTGGTGTGAGTGCTATCTCATGTTGGGAAATAGCAAAGCTCGTTGAATATGATCGGCTTAAGTTACCATGTTCATTGGAAGAATGGTTCAATCAGGCGTTGAG
Organism: Planctomycetota bacterium; assembly: GCA_016235875.1. Lineage (GTDB taxonomy): Bacteria > Planctomycetota > Brocadiia > Brocadiales > Brocadiaceae > Wunengus. The sequence goes on along the minus strand of JACRII010000009.1, from coordinate 947 downwards.
TTATCCTGGTATTCAATTACTTGAATTGACACCAGAAATAGCAATAAAGTCAACGCAACTTCCCGGAAAATTTCACCGTGATCCAGTAGACCAGATCATCGTAGCAACTGCAATGGTGTCAAATTGTCCACTTGTCACATCTGACGACAAAATATTGAAGTATTCACATGTTATAACAATTGGATAATTCAGAATACACTATTCGGTATAGGGTATGAATAATTTACATTGTTGGGTTTTGCCTTACTCGACTCAACCTACACAACTTCTCAGCTATCCAATACTAATAAGTTCCAGTCTTTCTTTAAATGTTTCCAGCACCCTTTGCCTGATTTTTCGGTGTGTTTCCTGTGTAAGGCGCGGGTCCTTGGATACAATTTCAAAGGCGTCGCTGCGGGCTTGTTTGAGGATGGGGAAATCTCTGATGAGGTCGCTGATTTTGAGTTCTGGTAAGCCATGCTGGCGTGTGCCGAAGAATTCACCCGGCCCTCTTAGTTTAAAATCCATTTCTGCAATCTTGAATCCATCGCAGGTTTTAGTCATAATTTTCAACCTTTCGCGTGCCTCATTGGTTTTGGGATTTCCAAAAAGCAGGCAGTATGACTGCTCGTTTCCCCTGCCGATGCGTCCGCGCAGTTGGTGGAGCTGTGCCAGTCCAAACCGCTACGCGTTCTGGCCGCCCCTGAGCTCAGGTGTTGGGTTGCGGTAATTTAGTGCAGTATAAGGAGGCCATGAGTGGGGACATGCTTTGTTATTCAGCCATTTGATGGTGGGGCTATTCGACAAAATGAAGTGGGCAAGGACTTTTTTGTTCATGCGTCTTAGACGAACCACATTTGATGGTGATACTACGATATGTAGAGAAAATACCGTGCGCGCAGGAATAGTTGAGAAAGCCTGGCAATGGAAATGGTCAAGTGCAGCAGTTCATATTGGTAGACCAACGG
>JACRII010000010.1 GCA_016235875.1 Planctomycetota bacterium | reverse complement strand
CTCCATTGGTTGCATTTTTTTTATTCATTATGGTGTGTCTGGTGGTAAATCACCGTACCACTTACGGACAAGAGCCCACGCCGGAGCCGACACCGCCTGCAACGGGTGTCATCACAGGTAATGTCGTAGATGCGGTGAGTTTAGCTGGCATTGCCGATGCTACGGTATCAACCGATCCAGGTGGATATTTAACCGCGACCGGACCGGATGGTAGTTTTGTATTAGAAGTACCTGCCGGAAATTATACACTAATAGCGTCAGCAACAGGTTATACTCCATCCCCTCAGCCCGTAACGGTAGAGGCGGGCGCAGCTACTCAAGTTGCTTTCTTATTACAACCAGAAACCGCTCCAGGTGGGGCTTCCGTCTTTGGATTTGTAACCGATCCTGATGAAAACGTGTTGGAAGGGGTTGTTGTAACCATTAATGGAGTTAATTATTCAGGTGAAACCTCGACAGACGTAGATGGCTTTTTCCAATTCGAAAATGTCCCGGCTGGTGATTACGCACTTACGTTTGAGTTCGAAGGTTACCAAATCAAAACTCAGGATATAAGCATTACAGAAGGACAGACAGAGGCGGATCTTGATGTAATTATCATGGAACCCATAGTAATCGCTGCAATATCTGGCAGTGTTATAGACATCAATGGTGAACCACTTGAATCAGTAAAGGTAAAGATCAGAGGAATAAAAACAAAGTTTAGCGAGGTAGTTTACACCGATGCCGATGGTTTCTTTGAATTCACTGATCTGGAAGCAGATACTTACGTAATCATTGCAAATAAAAAAGGTTATAAGAGAAACAAACAGAAGGTAACACTGGGAGAAGGACAACAGGAAGAACTTGAAATTGTATTGAAAAAGACGAAATGAATCTTTACAAGTTCATAATTTTGCAGTATGAGATTTAAGGTAGTCCTCCCTCTGACCATTATCCGGAAAGAGGGAGGATTGTTTTCAGGCGCTTAACAAAAATATTCCAGTAACATTTTACGAGAGATTTTTAAATCTTTCCCTAACCTCTAGCATCTTTCCACAGGTCATCTTTCCTTCCGGACACGTGTCGTTCACACAACCAGGCCCCGCGTCTTTGAAAATATGCGGAGAAACCTGTTTGACCAGTCGAAGCATCTCTGTCGCCATAGCCCTTATCTCCCACTGTGCCCGGTTACAGCAACGCACACGAAAGAAGTGCATCAATTCACGGGCATTCATGGTAATAATAATCTTCGTCTCTGCAGCGTTAGGCAGTAAAAAACGGGCGTCCTCAAAGGCACTTTCTCCCTTATTTCCAAGCATCTCTACCAGCTCATCATACCATTTCTGAATAGTCTCCATCTTTTCAATAAACCACTGTTTTCCCCCTATTTTCTCTATACTGGGAGGAACAATAAAATGAAACCCGCCGCGCTTCTTACTCTGTTGCCCCACATATCGTTGACTCTGTTGTGAATATGAAGCCAGGCGGTGTCTTACAATCTGATGAGAACAGGCACGGGAGATACCTTCTATACCAAAGGTAAAGGTAACGTGTTCAACAGGCGAGAGGTGTCGCATATCGGTCAATTTTTCGATAAAACTTGCAAGATCACGATTCTTTACCTGTTTTTTAAGGTCATCAACAGAAGCCGGGCTATAGCACAGTCTTGCAGCCTGGGCTACTATTTCTTCCGGGTCTGGCGTGTATCGTAATAGTATTACATGTAATTTAGATTCAGTCATAAGTTTATAATCATATGTTAAAATTCAATGCCTTTTTGGGCCTTGACGCCTTTTTTGTAATGATGTTTAATTTCATGCATTTCAGTTACCATATCAGCCAATTCAATAATCCTGTCATTCGCATTACGCCCTGTAAGAATTATATGTAATCTTTTCGGTCTTTCCTTTAATACCGAAATCACGTCCTCAACGTTTAAGAGACCATAATCAATCATATTATTTATCTCATCCAGGATAATCGTATCGTATAAATCAGAAAAAATCTCCTGTTTCACATAATCCCAGGATATTCGTGCATTTTCAATAGTCTCCTCAGACTGCTCACTTTTCTGTGTTTTGACAAATCCCTGCCCTAACTGAACGATCTTGAAGTTGGGTTCTAACCGTTTTACAGCGCATAGTTCGCCTGTAAGCCACGTACCCTTGATAAACTGGAGCATAAGCACTTTCATACCATGCCCGACCGCCCGAAGTCCAAGCCCTAGAGCAGCCGTGGTCTTGCCCTTTCCGTTACCGGTATTCACTATTATAAGACCATTTCTCACACTGAACCCTTCTTAAAAAACCAGGATACATTTACTAGAATATGAGAAAAGATTATATTAATCAAGCGTTAAAGTCAAGAATATTGGAGTAAGTTTGTCATATTTGATTCCTAAAATAAGTTGACAAATAATCATTTAATACGTAATATCGCTTCGTTATTATGGAACGTTTGCAGATTTTTTCATGTTTAAGAACTACGTGTATTTAAAGAAAGGGGTTTGTTATGTCAGAGATTAAAGAATGCGACCTGCCGGGTATAGGGAAAAAATTTACCTTGGAGTTGGACTCGGGTGACAAATTGGTCGTGGTAATTCATTTTTCAGGAGAACGGGAGGTCTTTAAATTCATGAAAGGCAGCGATGAGCCGAGTTCTGTAACCACACTCACCGATGAAGAAGCGCGTCAAATTGGCGCTATACTATCCGGCACATATTTTCAGCCGGTACTCGGAGACGAGCAAAAATTGATGATGAAAAATGTAACTATGGAATGGATTAAGATTACAGACGATTCAACACTGGCCAACAAAAAGATTGAAGAATTGGAAATTCGAAAAATGACCGGCGCTTCTATTACCACGATTATTCGCGGAGAAACGGTAATCCCCAACCCGCGCTCCGGTGAAATTATCAAACCCCACGACACCATTATCATTATAGGAAACAACGAACAGATTAATAAATTTATATCCACCTTCGAAATTAAGCAACGTATAGAAAATGATCGTCAATGAAAGCGTATTATCATTAGGTGTTTCTTTACTTGCCTTATTTATTGCAGGCTTGCTGGCTACCAAGGTTAATCAATCCCTGACTGCCGTGTTTATAGTGGTAGGCATGATTCTCCAGAATTTTTTCCCCGTTACCATTATTACAGAATTCATCGCTATGCTCGGCATTATTTTCATGTTGTTTATGTTTGGTCTTGAGTTTTCGGTCGGAAGTTTAGTCAATAACCAGCGGAAGATATTTTTCAGCGGAATTTATGACCTGATATTTAACTTTCCGCTCGGCCTGCTTATAGGCTGGTTATTAGGATACGACCTCATACAATCACTTTTGCTTGCAGGTATTATTTATGTAACCAGTTCTGTAATTGTAGCCAAATCTATTATTGATTTGAAACGCTCAGCAAACCCGGAAACTGAATATGTCCTTAATGTCCTGATTTTTGAGGATATGTTTATTGCAACATTCCTTGCATTCATCGTTGGTATCGTTAATTACGGCCAAATAGACGCAAAGGGTGCTTTTATAGTCATACTGAAGACATCGGCTTTTTTTGCGTTCTTTATCGTACTTGCCAAAACTTCAAATAAATTTATAAATAAAATCATTGATATCGAACATACGGAATTATTTGTAATTTTGATCCTCTCGATTATTGTGATCTCGGCAGGCGCTGCGTCCTATGTAGGACTTTCTGAAGCGATCGGGGCGTTTCTTGCCGGTCTCTTGTTATCGGAAACAAAGCAAAGACACCGAATCTCAGAGGCAATAAAGCCCTTTCAACAATTCTCCACAGCAATTTTCTTCGTAGCATTTGGAATGTCAATTGATTACAAACATATCGGGGGCATGATTCCCGTTGGAATATTTATATTCATAATCTCTTCTTTTAGCAAGGTTTATGGGGGGTATTTCATTGGGGGAAAATATGCATTAAGCAAAAGGGCTGGACTAAGACTTGGTTTGAGTCTGATTCCCAGGGGAGAGTTTTCAATTATCCTGGCAGGCGCTATTTCTATGAATCCAAGCGTGCCCCACCCTCTAAAATCTCTTACCGGTGTTTATGTGTTACTCAGCGCCATTATCGGCAGCATCATAATGAAAGAATCGGACTGGTTCATCAAATGGTTTATTGAAAGGAAAGACACAGAATTTAAACAAACGAAAAAGCCTTTATAAGGTCAACTTTTCTAGAACCGGAGATATGATCCATCAATTCCCTTTTCTTGTAAAAGGCTTATCTCAGGATTCGTTTGCCCATCTTGCGTCTTAACGACATGAGAAGCTCCCTCATCATCAGCCACTTGTCTTCCAGCGCCCACATGTGAAAAGGAAGCACACACCCGCATCGCAGGCAATCGGCCTGCGGACCCATCATGCACGGTTTTTTGATTTGACCCTGCGGGTCGAGGCAAAAAGACACCTCCTTAAAAACACAATTTCTCGTAACCTCCTTGCACTTATCAGACTTCATAAGTTTCAGAACGTGACTGGGTACGCCTATAAAATCACCGTATTTTTCCTCTTTTAGTCTCAGCAGCGTATCTAATATTTCATCGCGCAGTTCCCAACCAGGCCAAAGATCGTCGTTTTTCAACCCTCTTATGGGTGTGTAGATTTGGAATAAACACCCCCGGACACCGACGTCTTTCCATTCTTCAATAAAATATTCTATGTCCTGGTAATTCATCTTATTGATTACCATAGACACAAGAATTTTTAGTTCGGGCCTGTTGGCATGTTTTTTTATTTTTTCGTGACAGTCCTTCCCCCGAATGGCATCGTGCATCTCCTTCTTGCCGTCCACTGAGATATAGAAATTAACATCAGGCCAATGAGGAAGTTCAATAGTACCGTTGGTAGCAACCAGGTTCGACTTGAAATATTTCATGCCTCGTTCTATCAATTCTTTTCTCAGCAGAGGTTCGCCGCCGATCCAGGAGCATTGATAAAACGGGAAATCCGTCTCTTTTAAACTCTCGAGTCTTTCTATCCATTCGCCATCGCTGAGTTCAGGATTTTCTTCATAATCATGCGCATAAAAGTAACAATGCTTACAGCGTAAATTGCAACGGTTCGTAATATCAATCGCTCCGATTGCACCTTTAGGTTTGCCAAAGAGATCGAATCTGGTCAAATCGTACAGCTTAAAGAAAAACTTCGTCCTGTCCTTTCCTATTTTGTCACAGGAATAATCAAATAGCTTATCTCTAAACGTCCGTTTTGGACCAAATTGTTTGTTTTCTAACGTGTTAATCATTTTACATCAGAAAAATCGATAGTATATATTTTCTGGTCTTTTCCTGTCTTAACGACAATCGTTGTGTTTGCATCAGGATTTACCCTTCCATAGTTAAAGACGCCGACGACACCCTGCCTGTTGTCCTTGTATTTCATGCCAAACTCGGTTTTTTGCGGCAGGATGTTGTTCGTTCCCTGTTTTAGTATAATTTGGACATCTTCCGGCGTTTTAACATTTTCATCAGGAACACTCACCACGACATTGAAAGTAGTGGATTCGTCTATATCTTTAATATCTTCGGGTGTAAGGGTTTTATCTTTTATAGCCATCATCGCAGAGACAACGGCGATTCTGATATATTTACTCATAATCAACCCACCATCGCCCCTGGGATATTCACCAAAGCAGGCCGATTTTACAATAGTGCTTTCAAAAACGTCTTTTCCTTTATATTTAGCGCCGTACTCATTTGCTTCTTTAATCTGTTCCTGTGTCAGCCGAACCTCAAACGCTTCTGACAGCATAGGTATTCCCAGTATGGCAACACAAGCGATACCGAAACACCATAGAATGCACTTCATAAAGACTACCTCCGGAAATGTACTTATATCCTATAAAATTATAGCTTAGGCTATTACACATCACACAATTTAAGTTCTCTACCCGTTATCATACTGATTTTTTTCCCGAGATTTTTCATTTCCTTAAACCCACCTCGGCTTGAGGATTCACCCACCTCATCCACCAATATCCTTTTCCCATCAGCTAAGTGCAACAACACTGAGTATCTGATATAGTTATTCGGTATAGAATTTCGTACATCTCGTACAACTTCCACATTTTTTAATCTGGAAAATGGGAAACTGTCTTCGTTATCAAAAAAAAGCGTCCTTCTAACCCTTGTTATTACCTGTTCCAGCTTCCCATCAATAATAATCGTCTTGAAAAAGGAACTCAATACAAGCTTATTTGTAACTTTCTTTTTCAATTCCATCGATTTCATACCTCCTTTTTCAATAACCCCATATACAATTAAATAGATTATTTAAAATTGTCTGACTAAATTGCAGGAAATATATCATATACGATTTCTATAGTCAAAATTATTATTCTGTAATTTTCTCCCATCTATTTACATTAAAAGACCTTAATAAACTGCTACAGCGTGAAGTTAAGATAATATACTGAAAGTGAAAAATCAACTTAAATGTCACTGAAAATTAAAATAGGTACAAAAAATAAGCTCCCCATTCAGCAATTAGGATGGGGAGCTTATCGTTAGAACAAAACAACCAATCAAGATATCGTGGTGAAATACAATAACGATTAGGTTTTATATTCTATCTTGGCCTTCTCCAGGAGTTGTTTTATTAATACTTGAGCTTTTTCTTCCATCAGGTTCTGCTTAATAGCTTGTTTCACGTCATCAAATTTAACATCGTTACCCTTTTTTATTTCCGTAACTTTGATAATATGGTACCCGAACGGTGTCTTTACAGGATCACTCACCTGACCTACCTTTAGCGCAAATGCGGCTGCAGCAAAAGGCTCAACCATCTGTCCCTTTCTCTTAAAAAAGCTTAGGTCTCCCCCCTTGTCTTTCGAAGGACAATCAGAATACTGCTTTGCAACTTCAGCAAAATCCTTTCCGGAATCAACTTCTGTTTTTATCTTTTTGATCTTTTCCAATGCCTGTGCAAGTTCAGCATCGGTCTTCATTTGACGGGTATCAACCAGAATATGACTGGCCCTTCTCTCTGTACCATCATAAGCATCTTTATTCTCGTCAAAATATGCCTTTATTTTTTTGTCATCAATATCCTTTCCTAGGTGCTTTTCCAGGGAGAGAGAAATAACGATGTCATTTTTCAAATTATCGATGCTGCTTCCGTGGGACTCTAATACCTGTTCCAATGTTTGGCCTTCCAAACCTGGATTTGATTTTATGTCTTCCCGAACCTTATTCAATTCCTTCTCTATTTCAGCCTGACTTACTTCGATTTTGCTATCTCTAATAAATTGCATAATGAGTTTTTGTGTAATCAAGCCGTCGACTATTTGCTTTGTAACAACTGGAATTTGCTCCTCGGGTACCTGTTTGCCAAACCTATTAAGCATTTGATTCACATCCTGCTGGCTAATATTCTCGCCATTCACAGTTGCCACAACCTTCTTTGAATCGTCCTCCTGTTTAGCCGGTGCAGCTTCTTCTTTCTTCGGTACAGATGTATCCTCTTTCTTTGATGCCGCTTTAGCGGCTTTTTTTGCCGGTTCAGAAGACTTCTTTGCGTCTTTTTCAGCGGCAAATCCATCCAGATAAATGCACAATATTCCAGCTAATACAATCCCTATCGGCTTAACAACCTTTCCGATCATTGGTTTCTCCTAGTATTAATAAAGTTAATTAAATTAATGTAATCGTGAAATTGTAATATATTTAATCCACCATTGTCAAACTACTTTTTATTTTGAATAAGTACCTTAAAAATATGAAATGGCTTATCAGTCTTCATACCGAGTTTTTGTAATATCCTTTAGATTTTCCATTCCGATGGATTTTGCAATGATTAAACCACCGATAATTGTCCATACATAATTAGTCAAAAACTTCCATATAACAAGAAATATACCCAGAACATGGGAAGGAACTAATGGAGCAAAAAGGGCATATCCTACGCCTTCCGATATGCCACTGCCTCCCGGTGTCGGTACATAGTAAAGCATAAAATTTAAGACCCCTTGAACCGTAAATGTACTCAGTATTTTCACATCACAACCTAAACCTTTCAATATCATGGGTGCCACTAAAAATTGTGAGGCAATCATCAAGGCAGTATAAAATACGACTAAAATCAAACGCCATCTCTCACCCTGAAGGAACTCCTTGAGGCTGGATTTAAACTCATCAACTACATGCAACAGGCTGTGTTTTAATCTGGAAGATTTTCCCTTAAAAAAAGCAAATTTCCCGAAATAATTAAATAGCAAATCCAGACCTCTTCTTGCTGAGTGTGGGGCAAAATAAAGATAAGCAAAGAACATTACCGTCACTGCCAAAAAGATAGCCACATAATCGAACACCATCTTTAAACCGACACTCGATAATAATTCACGATGGAAATAAATGATGATCGGCCCGCCAATAGCAAAAAACATCATGGTAATCATTGTCCGCAAGAACACAATTGCGCTTGCTTTCCCGAAAGTTATACCTTTCTGGTTCAACATGTAAAATAGGACCGGTTCACCACCCGCTGAAGAAGGTGTAATGTTTGAAAGAAATGTATACGATAATATTGCTTTTGTACCGTACATAAAAGGGAGACATACACCAACGGCCTTCGTCAACACTTTTAGACGCAAGACGTCAAAACACCAGGATAGGCAAATCAATATCAGCGAAAAGAGGAGGAATCGGGCATCAATTGATCTGAGTGCATGGAGTGTCTTAATATTCGTTGTGAATATGATTAAAAGGCAAATAGCAAGGACTGTAACTCCACAAAAGATTTCCAGTCCCTTTTTTATCGTCATACGCTTAAAGGTATCAAATGTTGGTATTCTTTGTTTAAGAAGATTTTTTCATGTATATCATCATATCCATAAATCCCCGCCTGACCATCATTACTGCTATGGCTGCCAGCAAGAGTGACGCAACCTTGGCAAATGCCTTGGAACCGCCTTCACCCATCAACCGATATATGAAATTAGACTTCAGAAACACAATCCATACGATTATGAGATTTACCACCAGTGAAGTTACCGTAGGTATGTAGCCATAGGTATCCACCGTTACAATGATTGAGGTCAAAACAGCAGGACCTACAACAAGTGGAATGCCCAAAGGAACGACTCCCATAGTTGGTGTTATCGCCCTCTTTCCTTTCTCTGAGAACAGCAAATCGTTAATGGCAAATACCAGCAGCAAAAGCCCCCCAGCCATTTTAAAATCATATATCTCAATCCCCAGCACAGAAAAAACAAACTTTCCCAAGGCAAGGAAGCCAATACTAACGGAGAGCGCCGTGATGACAGACTGATTTATAATTTTCGTTTTCTGCGGTTTTTCTATCCCATCCACCAATGACATAAAAATGGGCAAAATTCCTACTACGTCAATTGCTATAAAAAGGGGGATAAAGGCGAGGAGGAAATTATGCCAATGTTCAATGTGTAAGAGTTGTAGTTCTTTCATAATTCGGAATTATAGCGGTTCATTAATCTTGTGTTTGTTTAATTTATTATAAAGACTGGCGCGCGAAATTTGGAGTATTTTAGCGGCCTTTTCCTTGTCATCGCCCGTTAATTCCAGCGTATTAATAATTATTTGCCGCTCAACATGATCTATTAACTCTTGCAGTGGTTTACCGGACAAACCCTGAGGGAAACCCGTTTTTTCCTGATACAAAGGAATATCCTCAGGCTCGATTACCTTCCCCTTACAAAGGATTACCGCACGTTCGATGACGTTCTCCAATTCCCGAATATTCCCCTGCCAGGTATACGACATGAGCTTGTTTAACGCCTCACGAGAAATCCCTTCGACAGTTTTCCTGTTCTTCTTGTTGTGAATGGAAAGGAAATGCGAGGCAAGCATCGGAATATCGTCCGTACGCTCTCTTAACGGCGGCAGAAAAATACGAATGACATTAAGCCTATAAAAAAGGTCTCTCCGGAATTGACCCTTTTCAACATATCCCTCAAGGTCTGCATTGGTTGCTGCAATGATACGAACATCTACTTTTATAGGTTTGTCGCCCCCCACGGCCTCAAATTCACTGTCTTGCAGAACTCGAAGTAATTTTGCCTGAACTGCCAGAGAAATATTGCCAATTTCATCTAAGAATATCGTACCATGATCTGCGGTTCTGAAACGACCGATTCTATCTTTTATAGCGCCGGTAAAAGCCCCCTTTTCATGGCCAAAAAGTTCGCTTTCCAGCAATGTCTCCGTCAAGGCTGCACAGTCTACCTTAACGAATGGATAGTTCTTACGCGCACTGTTATAATGTATAGCCCTTGCTACCAGTTCCTTGCCTGTTCCTGTTTCTCCCTGAATCAAAATGTTGGCTTCTGTATTCGATACGTTGGATATAATCTCAAATATCTTTTTAATCTTTACACTCTCACCGATAATATTACCAAAGGTATACTTTTCACCAAGTTCTGAACGTAGCCGGTCTACCTCTCCTTCGAGGCGTTGCATCTGCAATATCTTTTCGATAACAACAACAAGCTCATCGCGTTTAAATGGCTTTGTGATGTAGTCAGATGCGCCAAGCTTCATAGCTTCAACGGCATTTGTTACCGTACCATAACTGGTCATTACTACTACATCCATCTGTGGGTTTTGCTGTTTGATCTTTTTTAAAACCTCTATACCGTCCATATCAGGCATAACCAGGTCGGTAAGCACAATAGAGTACACTCCATCCATGAATACCTTTTCAATTGCCTCTTTACCGCTGGTAACAACGTCAGATACGTACCCCTTACTTTTCAGGAGTTCCTTACACATTTCCCCCATAGCCAAATCATCGTCCACAACTAATATCTTCTTCACAACTCATACCCTTCAAAAAAACGCTCTTTATATCGGTAACGACACAACGAATCTCGTACCGTTCCCTATTCGACTTTCTAACGTTATTTTACCATTGTGGGCTGAAATAATATTGTTACAAATTGATAACCCCAGTCCCGTTCCCTTGCCGGGTTCTTTGGTTGTAAAGAAGGGTTCAAAGACACGCTTTTGGTCTTCACCCGATATGCCGATTCCGTTATCTTCAAAAATAACCTCAACAGACTTTGCTTCCTTATTTAGTCTGGTTTCAATAAACATATCCCCTCCCTGAGGCAGGGCATCTACCGTATTATTGACAAGATTCAAAATTACCTGTTGAATCTGATTCCCATCCACTAACAAGGGAGGCACATCTTCATCGAAGGTTTTATGTAAATTTATTTTGTGAATTTTTAGACGATGCTCAACCAATAACAACGTATTATTAATCAGATGATGAATATTACATATTTTCTTTTCACACGTGGATTTTCTTGAAAAATCCAATAGGTTCCGTATCGTCTTTTGACATTTTATTATCTGTTCGGAAATAATTTTAATACGACTTAATAACTTTTCATCACGAATATCTTCTTCCAACAATTCACAATAACCAGAAATCGTTGTAAGAGGCGTATCTAACTCGTGTGCAAGACTAGATGCAAGGAGACCAATGGAAGCCATTTTCTCTGCCTGCAGGAGTTTGTTCTGCATAGATTTGAGTTCTTCATAAGCGTGTCTAATCTCACGCACCCGCTTGCCCAATTCCAGTCGTTGTTGTTCCCGATCCTCTTCCAACAACTTCCTTTCTGTAATGTCTCTAAATATTTCGACTCCGTATTCTACTTTTCCATCTTTGTCCACAATAGGAAAGGCAAATCTCTCCAGATAAAACTTTTTTCCATCAAGCCCCATTTCCCAGGTAATTGTCTGTTGTGCCTTACCCGTCTCAAAGACCTTACCCGTCACACAACTTTCACAAGGTGAGTTTTCATTCCATAACTCTGAGTAGCATTTGCTTCCCAGCAACAATTGCCGTTTTTTCCCCGTCCTCTTGCTGGCAGCCTCATTCATAAATATAATTTTAAAGTCCTTATCCACGATGTTAATACAATCTTGAATGCCATCCAGGGCTGTCTGTAAAAATCTTTCTGATACCTCCATTTCACCTCCGTAAAAAAAATATCACATTTTATTTTTTCCCATGCGTCAGAAAGTATTTGAAAAATTAATATAGCATAAGTCTTAATATCATCGCAATATATAAATTATTACCGGTAATATTTTACTTGCTAATAATCCGTGGTTTAGGTAATATTTTATTAACATCCTTATGTTCCTCCATTATACAAATCGCCTTTTTACAAATCTGAAAAGAGATGTCATGCACTAAGAAAGCATTACATGCATTTTATGTTCATTGTTAGGAATTTTCATTTTATTTATGCGGATCAGGAAATAGTGGATATAAAAATCCCCCTTAATAAAGGGGGCTAGGGGGTTGTAAACTTGTCCTCATGAAAATGGGGAATAACCCCGGGAAAAACACAACCCCCTGATTCCCCCTTTTCTAAGAGGGATTAACTCGTCATTTGTTAGTTTAAGCCATATTCTGGTTAGTCATTATGATAAAAAACAGCCTTTGGAAACGAATGGTCTTTGGTTATGTTATCATTGCATTGTTCATGCTTACCATGAGTTTTTATTTAATCTTCCGTCTCAACCATCTCAACAAGGTCACTGATTCCATTATGAAAACCGATATTCCTTCCGTTGAAAATGGAGAAAAACTGGTAGACAGCCTTCTTGAGCAAGTTCGAAACGAAAAAAAATATCTCATTACAAATGACGATGCCTTTTTGGATCTCTTCGACAAGAAGAAAAGAGAATTCCTTGACCGGCTCAAATCCATGGAAGAATCTACGAATGATCGGGAAAAGAAGCTGTTTATAAATCAGATAAAAGAATTGCACAATAAATATCTTTCCATGGTTTCCAAGGAAATCGTACTGGTGGGTAGCGAGGAAATAATCCCCCCTGGCAGTCGTTATGAAGAGGAAATGAAAAAAACACTTGACCAGCTTACCGAATCTATAAATAAGTTAACCCTTGCCTTACAAACAGGATTAATTAGAAAAATAGAACTATTTCAAAAAATTGGATATAAATCTGCAAAAGTATCCCTTATCATCATCCTGTTTGCTGTCCTGTTTGGGGTAATATTCGCTTATTTCTTTACCCGCAGCGTATGCTCTCCCATAAAAATTCTAAAAGATGCTACTGACCATATTGCAGATGGAGATTTAGATTATCGGATTGAAGTTACCGCCAATGATGAAATAGGTACGCTGGGAACGGCATTTAATCAAATGTGCAATAAACTCAAAGAAATGGACCAGATGAAATCGGAGTTTGTTTCTAACATTTCTCATAACCTGAAGACACCTTTAACGGCTATCCGAGAGGCTAATGATCTCTTGTTGGAAAAAATAGCCGGTCCTATAACAGAACCACAAATAAAACTCCTTACTATTACAAAAGAAGAGGCACACCAGCTTACGATGATGATCAATGACCTGTTAGACATCTCGCGAGTAGAGGCAGGATTGATGAGATACAACTTCCAATCCTCCGACATTCATGATGTCATTCGAAAGAGTATGGATGAGATACGCTTTCTTGCGGAGAATAAAAATATCCATATTCAATGTGAAAATGGTGATTCTGTACCAAAAATTTTATTAGACCGCGATAAAATTGCTCAGGTAATGGATAACCTCTTAAGCAATGCCATTAAATTCACCCTACCGGGAGGTACCATCCTGATAAAAGCGAACGTGGTCGAATCCCATGACATCACCCAGTTCTTTAGAGAACAAAGCCGTCTGAATAATGTGCATTCTTTCGTTAAAGTCAGCATATCAGATACGGGGATTGGAATACCGGCTGAATGCCATAAAAAGATATTTGATAAATTTCAACAGGTCAATAACAAAGGAAAAGGCGGCATCAAAGGAACAGGGTTGGGACTTTCCATTGCAAGGCATATTGTACTTGACCATGGGGGTGATATTTGGGTAGAAAGTAATATGGGAAAGGGAAGTACATTCTATTTCACCCTTCCCTGTAGTTATGATTATGCTTTGAGTATATAAACGGTTTTTTAATAATTAAATTGAGCAGTAGGACAATGCCAGATAAAGGACAAAAAAGTGCATATTACAAACATTAAAAAATACCCTTTCTCTCTATTCTTTTTTCCCGTTTTTTTTCTCAGTACCAGTTGTGTCTGTACGACACATATAAAAGATTTAACTGCAAAAAACGAAGAAATCAAAACTGTCAAACTCGATCTTCAACACAAGGAAAAAATGATCACCGACCTCTTGGACCGTCTTTCTATGAAAGACCAGGAAATAGGAAAGCTCACGGATGAAGTTCATACTGCCCAGGAGACAATCGAAGAGCTAAAAGGCGATATAGAAAAACTCCGCGAAGTCGACGTACAGATGGAAGAAAAGAAGACAGAAGTTGATAACCGTATTGAAGAAACGATCACAACAAGTTCTCCGGAAGCAACACCAAGAGTTGATTCAAAAAGTACAGAAGGGCAAAAAACGGAATAATTTTAAGATATCTCAAGCTATGTCAGACGAAAAAATATTAGTTATAGATGATGATGCAAATATCCTGGAAGTACTCCAGATGCGTTTGAAATCATGGAATTATCATGTCACAATTGCCAGGGATAGTAAAGAGGCAAAAACGGCATTATTGACAACTTCTTTCAACCTCGCCGTCATTGATTTGCGACTATCCGAAGAAAATGGCATTAAATTAATGGAAGAAATCATAAGCAATTATCCAAATCTCCCTGTTATTATCTTAACGGCACATGGGAGCATTGAGAGTGCTGTTGAAGCCATGAGAAGAGGGGCTTACAGTTATATCACCAAGCCATTTAATAACGAAGACTTATCACTTCACATAAAAAATGCCTTAGAAAAACAATTACTCACCAAAGAAATCGAACATCTCAGGAGCCAGCTTGACGAACAGAATAACTTTAAACATATCATCGGTAATAATAAACGGATGCAAGAAATCCTTGAACGGGTTTCTAAAATCGCTAAAACTGACTGTACCGTTTCTATTTACGGTGAGAGTGGAACAGGCAAGGAACTCATTGCCAGAGCCATACATTACGACAGCAACCGTTCAAAAAACCCTTTTGTTGCCACAAATTGTGGCGCTATACCGGAAGGGTTATTGGAAAACGAACTCTTTGGACATGTCCGTGGAGCATACACAGATGCCCATGAGTCAAAAGAAGGGCTCTTCTCACAAGCAAACGAAGGCACTATCTTTCTGGATGAAATCGGGAATACCTCACCTGCCTTGCAGATCAAACTTTTGAGGGTATTGCAAGAACGGGAAATTAAACCAATTGGCGGTACAAAGAGTGCTAAGGTCAATGTACGTGTCATCGTAGCCTCCAATACCGATCTACAAAAGGCAGTAAACGAAGGGAAATTTCGTGAAGATTTATTTTACAGAATCCATGTCGTACCTATTTATATTCCTCCATTACGTGAAAGAAAGGACGATATCCCTTTATTAGCTAATTTCTTTATGACGGGATTTTGTAAAGTACTCAAAAAAGATATCAAAGGATTTACACCTGCGGCTATCCAGAGAATGAGCCTCTATGACTGGCCTGGCAATGTACGTGAACTGCAGAACAAGGTGGAACATGCAGTTATTATGACCAATAAAAATGCCATCACACCAGAAGACCTCTTTACCGAAACAAACACCCTCAAAAATACCTTTAACTCATACAAAGATGCCAAAGAAAGATTTGAACGTGAATATATCGAAAACCTTTTGAAAATAAGCAAAGGCAATGTCACAAATGCCTCAAAGATAGCAAAGCGCTACAGAGCTGATATTTACAAATTGATTAAAAAACATAATATAGACCCAGAAAACTACAAAAATAGCTTTACTGCAATAAACATCGAAAAAATTAGTATATAACTAAACTATACATTGCATGCAAACATATACATTGTGTATGTTTCCACATACATACAAACAAAACATAAGATATTGCAATACAAACACTTAATACAACTTGTAATATATGTATGTTTTCTAATACAAAATATGTTACCATCTCTAATTGAAGCGTAGCAACACAATCAATACACTTGTCATAACAAGTTCAATTTTGAATAGTTACGTATTTGTTTTATCTTTGTTATAAATTGCATAATAAGAATCTTTTGGCAAGCATATTGCTTACCTCTCATATATAAGCCAAATAGCAATGCTGAGAGTGTTCTCAAGCGCATGGCTTAAGTTTCCAAAATTTCAGGAGGAGATGGAAATGTTAAAGAAGTTTGGTATTGGTCTCGCTTTTGTTGGTGCATTGATGTATAGCGGTATTTTAAGTAGTGTATTTGTAGGCTCGGCAATGGCAGAAGAGAAGAAGGAAGAAAAGAAAGAAGAGAAGAAGGAAGAAAAGAAGAAGGAAGAAAAGAAGTAAGAATAAAGCAAGTTGTTGCTATTCAAGCTTCGACTACATAAAACAAGCCTAGTTCCTGAGAGTGTTCTCAGGGGCTAGGCTTAAGTTTTAAAAATATGAGGAGGGCGTAAAAATGTTAAAGAAATTTGGTTATAGTCTTGTTATTGTAGGTGCATTAATGTTTGGTGTCGGTATTGTAAATACAGTATTGGTTGGCTCAGCTATGGCAGAGGAAAAGAAATGCGACAAGTGCGGACATTTACCATCTAAGGCAGAGAAAGATTGCAAGTGTGCTTGTCATACAGCAAAACACTAATTTTATTATCTACTTCTGGGTTTATAAGATTATTAACATAAAAAAAGGCAACTCGTGTGAGTTGCCTTTTTTTATGTTAGACCGCCTTCAATAAACCTCATTATAGTATCGTAACGCATTCCATAACTACACACCTCTATGTTCCGTTCATTTCCCGAAATAACTATTATCGTTATTTTCAAGTAAGTTTCAGGCAGGCATTCTGTTACCTTGTCCGCCCATTCTATTATGGAAACACCATTCCCATACACAATCTCATCACTCCCGATATCCAGCATCTCTTGAGCATCTTTCAGTCTATACGCATCAAAATGATATAGTGGTATCCGACCTTCATATTTGTGTACCAGTGAGAATGTAGGGCTTTTCACGGCGCGTTTATCTTTGACACAGAGACCCTGCGCTATCCCTTTGACCATAGCCGTTTTCCCGGCACCCAGTTCACCCACCAACGCAATAACATCTCCTGGCGCAAGCAATCTGCCCAGTCTTTCCCCAAAGTTTATCGTTTCGGTCGCACTCACACTTTTAAAAGTTAACTTTTTTTCTTTCACGTTTAACAACGGTCTTTCATCTTATGTTTTGAGATGCTCATATCCACGCGGTTTTATACGACGTGTCTTACCATCCGAAAATTTCATCTGAATACCACGACCACGAGTGATTTCTCCAATGCAATTGATCATCCCCTTGTCAAATAAATGCGATACCACAGCCTTCTTCGCCTGGCCTTTCGATAAAGTAAACAACAATTCATAATCCTCCCCATCAGATAATGCGTGGTAAAGCGGTGTATTCTCGCTTTTCTCTGCCATTTTTACCGCCGCTTCTGATACAGGAATCTGATCTTCGTACAGGATGGCGCCCACCCTGCTTTCTTCCAGGATATGATTTAAATCTGCAGTCAACCCATCGCTGATATCGATCATGGCGTGAATCGTAAAGTTTTTGTTCAAAATAAGTCCTTCTTTTAATCGTGGCTCAAAACGAAGATGCTTCCCAAGAAGCGATCCACCCAGCGTTCCGGTTGCCAGAATCATATCTCCTACCTTTGCACCCGAACGCAGGACGGGTTTTAATCCATCATCCCTCCCCAGCATGGTCACATTAATACACAAAGGGCTATCCCCGCTAATAATATCTCCTCCCACAATCTCAATGTTATATTTATCTGCAACATCCCATATCCCTTTATATAGTTCCTTTGCAAATCTTTCAGTAGTATGATTAGGAAAACAGATAGAAACCACTGCAACCGTAGCCTGGCATCCCATCGCCGCCACATCACTGATACTGCATGCAATGGCTTTCCTTCCCACATCCTGAACGGTGCATTTTTTAAGATCAAAGTGTGTGCCATCCACCAGCATATCCGTCGTAATGAGGCACTGTTTGTCAGAAGAAACATTTATTGCCGCACAATCGTCTCCAATGCCCAGGATAACGTCTTTACGCCTTTTCTGCCTTTTTCGAATCCATTGTATGAATGAGAATTCACCCATGAAAAACCCCTTTTACTATTTGATCCGATAATATTCTGTAGTGTAAAATACTATCCTTGTCTCAGGTTAATCCTGTATAAATATAATAACATCTTTAACTTACTTGACTCAACATTTTAAATTTATTAGTATGTTCTTTTTATTTATGGTCGCAGATAAACACAGACTTCGTCGTGATGGTTCGACAGACTCACCATGAACGGCACTGCATCCTGAGCCTTCGGCGTGAGCTCAGTCGAACGCTTGTCGAAGGATCAGTCGAACGATTATCAGGATTGCAAAAATTTTTACTATGCAAAACCAATCAAGCACAACCATAATCAACAACAATGCTTCTAAAGCACATGCACTAAAGTTCATCGTATTACTTGGCATTGTGAGTCTCTTTGCCGATATAACATACGAAGGCGCCCGCAGCATAAACGGCCCGTATCTGGCTTTACTTGGAGCAAGCGCAACAACGGTTGGAATTGTTGCAGGATTTGGTGAGTTAATCGGACATAGCCTGCGACTTGTCTCCGGATATATCAGCGACAGAATTGGAAGATATTGGGCAATCACCTTGTTTGGCTATACCTTAAATATGCTGGCCGTACCAGCCCTGGCTCTGGCGGGACGATGGGAGATTGCAGCCGTTCTCATGATTACGGAGCGCATAGGAAAAGCAATTCGAACCCCGGCGCGCGATGCCATGCTTTCTCATGCAACCAAGGAGATTGGAAGAGGAAAGGGTTTTGGATTGCACGAAGCGCTAGACCAGATTGGAGCAGTGCTTGGCCCGCTTATCGTTAGTGGCGTACTTTATTTTAAAGGAGGTTATCGGACGAGCTTTGTTACACTGCTTATACCGGCATTCATGGCAATAAGTGTGCTCATGACAGCCCGATGGTTATACCCCCAACCACGGACTCTGGAAGTGGCTCAGCCTGAACTGGAGACAAAGGGATTTCCCAAAAAATTCTGGCTTTATCTCGCTGCCGTTGCATTGATTGCCGCAGGTTATGCAGACTTTCCACTGATTGCGTACCATTTTAAAAAAGTATCAACTGTTTCAGACACCTGGATTCCGGTATTTTACGCTGTTGCGATGGGCGTCGACGCCATCGCGGCGCTTTTGTTTGGATACCTGTTTGACCGCAAAGGTGTCTCTGTATTGATTATCGTTTCTCTCTTTTCATTATTTTTTGCCCCGCTGGTGTTTTTAGGCGGCTTCTCTTTTGCCCTTGTTGGAATGGCGCTGTGGGGTATGGGTATGGGGGCGCAGGAATCCATCATGAGGGCTGCCATTGCAGATATGGTTCCCATAAACAGGCGGGGAACAGGATACGGCATTTTTAACACAGGTTATGGGATATTCTGGTTTTTCGGCAGTGCAATAATGGGAATTCTCTATGATATCTCCCTTATATCCCTTATCGCATTCTCAGTAGTAGCGCAGCTTGCCTCAATACCCCTGCTTATATTGGTCAAGAAAAAATCAGG
The DNA here is from genome assembly GCA_016235875.1 of Planctomycetota bacterium. Classification (GTDB taxonomy): domain Bacteria; phylum Planctomycetota; class Brocadiia; order Brocadiales; family Brocadiaceae; genus Wunengus. The sequence continues at coordinate 12,601 of JACRII010000010.1, read as the reverse complement.
ATAATTCCCGATTAATTTAACAAATTTGCTTCAATTCTTTCCATGATTCTCAAAAGATTTGTATTCCTTTTTCGTGTTTCTCGTAATCGTTCCCTTCCCTGACTCACGAGGATTCAGGGTACACTATACTTAATTATTGACTCAGTGTTGAAAAACGGCTAAGATTCCCCTATGGCTAGAAGGTAGACCAAAAAAGGGATGTGTCCCTAAATACTTCTAAATACTCGCCAAGCCAGAAAAACAAATAAACTTAGAGAATAAATAAGAATGGCAGACAAAGCCTACATAACACCTAAAGTGCTTCAATGGGCAAGAGAATCCGCCCGGATGTCATTAGAGACAGCCGCGGCTAAGGTTTCTATTGCCCCGGAGAAGCTTAGCGAATGGGAAGCTGGTTCCGGCCAACCCACCATCAAGCAGGCAGAAACATTGGCAAAGGCATACAAAAGGCCTTTTGCTATTTTTTTTCTGCCCGAAGCGCCAAGAGACTTTACACCTTTGCAGGATTTTCGCAAAAAAACTGCCAAACCGCTTGGAACAGCCTCTGTATTTATAATAAGAGAAATTCAGCAAAAACAAGCGTGGATTCGAGATGTGTTTGAAAATAATAATGAATCATCTCTCCCTTTCGTTGGTAGATTTTCTATCCAGGATGATCCTGTAAAAGTTGCCAATGATATACTCGATACGCTTCAAATTAATAAAGATAATTATTCGATACCCTTCGACGGCCCAATAAATAAATGGATTTACAAAGCAGAATCGAGGGGGATTTTTATATCAAAAACCAGTTTCATTCATACAAGATTAAAGTTAGACAGCGAAGAAATACAAGGTTTTACCATTGCTGACCCTTATGCCCCTTTTGTGTTTATTAATTCGAAAGATTGGAAGACCTCTCAGCTCTTTACTCTCGTTCATGAACTTGCACATATTTGGATTGCTGAATCCGGTATTTCTAATGAAATCGAACCTGAATTAAAACATAAAGAAAAACTGCACCCTGTAGAGTTGTTCTGCAATGAAGTGGCTGCAAATGCTTTAATGCCTATGGAAGAGATGCAAAGTTTGGATGCAGCAGTTTTTAATTCATTAAATGGAGTTTTAAAAATTTCCCAAAAGCTAGGTGTAAGTTCCTTTGCCTTTTTGTTTAGAGCACTCAAATTGCAAATTATTACATTAGACAAATATCGAAAACTAAAAACATTGGCTGATAGCGAGTATAAGGCTTTTTTACAGCGAGTGGATGAAAAGAAGGCAAAGCAAAAAAAACAAGAAGGTGGCCCGGACTATTACTTGCTGCAATTAAATAAAAACGGTCGCTTGTTTACCCAAATTGTATTGGATGCCTTTCGGGGTGGTTTTGTTGAGCCAACTATGGCAAGCAGTTTGTTAAATACGCAAGTAAATAAATTTTCAAAACTGGAAGCATTCCTATAATTATGAGCACACAACATCAAAAATATTGTTTGGATGCCAATGTGCTCATTCGGGCCTGGAGGGACTACTATGCACCAAAATTTTGCATCACTTATTGGGAAGTACTTAATGAATTAGGTGCTGAAGGTAGAATTTTTCTTCCGCAAATGGTGTATGAAGAAATTACCCGAACGGAAGATGATTTAACAAATTGGTTAAAAAATAGCAAAATCCCTGAATATAAAATAGATGGCCCTGTTACTGAATGTTTGAAAAAGATTTACGCCACAAATCCGGCACATAAAAACCTTGTTGATAATACCAAAAACCGCTCTTTAGCTGACCCGTGGGTGATTGCCCACGCGTTAAATCAAGGTGCTATTGTTGTTACCAAAGAAGAAAAAGTAACTGCTACCAATACGACCAAGATTAAAATACCTAACGTTTGTGATAATATGGGGGTACGCTGGATAAACGACTTTCAATTCGTTGAAGAATTGAATATTCAGTTCTCTTGCCATATTCCTTTATTATAAATTTCTATTTAATATGATATAAGGGGGAAAATAGGACGGAGAAAAAGTTGGGGTCAAAATCTTTCACCTTAATAAATTTGCTTCAATTCTTTCCATGATTCTCAAAAGATTTTTATCCCTTTTTAGTGTTTCTCGTAAACGTTTCCTTCCCTGACTCGCGGTACTGTAATCAACTCCCAGCATCTCTCCTATCTCTGTGCCTGTCAATCCGCACAGATTCCGGGAACACCATACTTAATTATTGACTCAGTGTTGAAAAATGGTTAAGATTCCCCTTTGGCTAGGATCGCTTAGCAGCTTCGTATTTAATTTACGGGTAGGTTGCAATCTATGACAGCTAATTTTAAAGGCAATTTTTCGGCTACTGCGATTGGCAGCCTTCCACATACTGATGCCGATGTAGCTTGCGAGATCATGTTCAAGTCACTCCCGGAAATTCCATGCTGGCCGCAGTTGCCCAAAATCAGCACTAAAGAAGAAATGTGTATTCAATATACGGAAGGACTCCCATGCATCAAAATACATGAAGACGGCAAGACCGTAAGCATTGATGACACCCAAGATACCTCCGGCGGACTCGAAAGATTTTATGAGTTATTTTTAAAGAATGACCCCGATTTGTTTGCAATAAGTCCCGCATGTGCGGCAGGGTTTTATGCCATGCTCAATAAACTGAAAAACCAACCCTCAAAAACCATTCGGGCTGTAAAAGGGCATGTCATCGGTCCAATCACCCTCGCTGGCTCGCTAAAACTATCATCAGGAATTACGGCTTTGTATAGCGATGAATTTTTTGATGTAATCATCAAATTAATGTCGATGAAGGCATACTGGCAGTTTATGAAGTTATCCCAGTACGGCATGCCTGTCATTATCTTTGCAGACGAGCCTTACCTTACAAGCTTCGGTTCGGCGTTTATGAACATCAGCCGCGAAAGGGCAATCAGCGCCCTTAACGAGGTCTATGATGCCGTTCAAACTCGTGGAGGATTAACAGGCACGCACTGCTGCGGCAATACGGACTGGGGCATGCTTATGGAATCGAAGGTAGACATTGTCAGTTTCGATGCCTATGAGTTTATGGACAAGTATCTGATGTACTGGCGTGAAATAAAGACATTTTTTGACAGAGGCGGCTATTTAGCATGGGGAATCGTACCAACTTCACCAAAAATAACCAGTGTTTCATTAAACGAACTGGTAACAAAGCTGGAAGAAGGTATCCAGTTTCTTGTTGATAAGGGGTTATCGAAAACATTGATTAAAGAAAGGTCTATCATAACCCCCAGTTGCGGGACAGGGACATTGACAATTGAGGAGGCCGAAAGAGTTATGATGCTGACACACGATGTTTCTGTAACCATGAAAGATACGTTATAAAGCGTATAACAACCCACTACCCATTTTTAATACAGAGACATGTATTTATCTTTAATATTTCAACACAATGCAATTGGTTTCTGTTTGACAACTGGTATGGCATGATATAACATACTGCCATTTATAGAATAAAGATAAAAATGAACGTTATGCGTAGGAAGACAAAGAAGTTCCAGTACCGATCCCGATCTCCGTATGTGATGTATATGCACTTCACAGAATATGAAATGCGGGGAATCGACCATTTTTTGGATTTGACCGCTAGTGCCCGCAAGTCCTGGCAACAAGACCTGGAGCAATTGGCGGTAGAAGCTTCCAATAATGTTCCAGACGATTGGTTAGTTGATGATTTTGCGCAGATCGATGAATTCGCCAGCCTTTCTGCGGAATTCGCAATTGTCGGGTTGTGGAGATGTATAGAACTGTATAGGAAGAGGGCCATATTGTTTGCGTCTGGCACTCAAGCCCGCGACGATGGTTTTTAGGCACAAGGCGTTCCAGAAGCAACTCAAATCGCTGGGCATAGACGAAACACAAATCCGATGCGCTTGATCTGTTGACGAGTTACGTTGTCTGAACAATTCTCTTAAGCATTCGCAACGAGTTAACGAGGAACTTGCAAAGTTTCCGCGGTGGAAGAACAAGAAGGGAGACAATCTGGGAAACCTCGAATCTCATTACCGGAGATTGCGGCCTGTTGCAGAGCAGTATTTGAAGGATTTCTCAGGGCATCTGGACCGCATGTGGAAACGCAAGGGCACGCATAACAAGTCACTCCAGCGAACCGCCGCAAGCGGCGTCCGCTGATTTCAAATATTTACTTACAACCTTAATATTATTTTTTATCTTATTATGTAGGCGTATATAGACTAAAATTTAAGGAATAATATGGAAAAAGATCGTATATATGTTGACACTTCAGTATTCGGTGGTGTTTTCGATGATGCGTTTGAAGATGTGAGCAGAGAATTTTTCCAACAAATTAAAGACAATCAATTCTCATTAGTAACATCTGCTCTTGTTCAAGAAGAGATACTAGAAGCACCTCAAAAGGTTATAAATTTTTTTGATAGTATTTTACCTTTTGCGGAAATCATAGATATAACCGCAGAAGCGTTGAAATTACGTGTAGCATATTTAAAAGCTGATATCGTTACTAATAAATATTCAAATGATGCTCTTCATGTTGCCTTAGCAACGGTTACAAATTGTAAAATAATAGTAAGTTGGAATTTTAAACACATTGTACACTTTAAAAAAATCCCGCTATATAATGCGGTAAACATACTACAAGGTTACGAACAGATCGCAATTTATTCGCCATTGGAGGTGATCAGATATGAAGAATAGATTTGATTGTGTTGCCATGAAGCATCGAAGCGCGGAAAAAATACAGCAGAAGTTGATGGGGTTTTCTTTGGAAGAGGAATTGGAGTTTTGGGAAAAGCGTTCAGTTGAATTAAAGAATAGAAAAGAGAAAATTAAAGAAAAAAAAATACGCGAGGTTAAAGTTTAACAGGCTGTCCGAGAATGCAGGTTCTATAAAAATGGCAAGTGGCATTACAGCGTTCTATAGCGATGAATTTTTTGATGTAATCATCAAATTAATGTCAATAAAGGCATACTGGCAGTTTACGAAGTTATCACAATATGGCTTACCTGTCATTATCTTTGCAGACGAGCCTTACCTTACAAGCTTCGGTTCGGCGTTTATGAACATCAGCCGCGAAAGGGCAATCAGCGCCCTCAACGAAGTTTATGACACCGTTCAGTCTCATGGAGGATTAACAGGCACTCACTGCTGTGGCAATACAGACTGGGCGATGCTTATGGAATCTAAGGTAGACATTGTCAGTTTCGACGCCTATGAGTTTATGGACAAGTACTTGATGTACTGGCGTGAAATAAAGGTATTTCTCGACAGAGGCGGCTATTTAGCATGGGGAATCGTACCAACTTCACCAAAAATAACCGGCATTTCATCAGACGATCTGGTAAAGAGGCTGGAAGAAGGTATCCAGTTTCTTGTTAATAAGGGGGTATCAAAAACATTGATTAAAGAAAGGGCTATCATAACCCCCAGTTGCGGCGCCGGGACATTATCAATTGGAGAGGCAGAGAGGGTAATGACATTAACTCAAGAAGTTTCTACAATCATGAAAAATAAAAGTGTATAATGGGGCTGATGCTAACACACAGATTAACACGTATCCTTAATAAAAACGTTTTTAATTCGGAATTAAAATGGAAAAAACATCCAATTGTATAGCGTCATCAATGGTCTGTTTGCTATTTGCCGGTATAATTCCTTTCGTCTTGGGTTGTGAGAATCCAAGGATTAAGAAGGCTGGCGAAAAGATTACGGAATCCTCAGTAAAGACCGGTGAGGCTGCTAAAGAACTCGGCCAGAATATTTCAGAAGAAACGAGGGCTATTTTAGAAGAAGTTAAAAAAGGTACCAACATAGTAGTTACAGAAATAAAAGAAGGAGGTATCTTTGTTTCTAAAAAAGGGGAGGTATTGATCGATAGTACCAAGGAGGAATTTTCTGAGGTATCCATCACGGCTAAGATCATGGCCAAATATGCCAAAAGCCCAAAGGTTTCCGCACTTCACATAAATGTGACGACGGTGAAAGATCAAGTAATCCTTGCAGGTACGGTACATTGTAAAGAAGAGATTATAGAAGCAATCAACCTCGCCATGAGCGTGGAAGGCGTAGAAAATGTAACTTCTTTATTGGAAATAAGAAAATGATGACACAAAGTTCTGTGAATATCCCTTACGAGAAACTCCCGATGGTCGACCTCACTGCGCCAAAGGTGATGAGTCGCAGAAATAGGGCTGAAAATAGTGCGACACAGGAGAGCATTTCACAGGATGCAGAAGATGCTAAAATAATTCTTAGGTACGCAGGTTTGAAGGGAAATTTGACCCCAAAAAGTATCATTGAAGCCGACGAGAAACATATGATTGAAACACAGCCTGCTAATCCGGCAACCAGTTCATCCGCCTCTTCAAACATTGAAATGCGGCAAAAAGGTGTTCGGAAACCACACTATACCCGCCTTTTGGTACTTGACAATGGACTGATATTTCAGGCTGCCTGTTGTTTGCCATTAAAGGTAATTGCTGCGCGTCTGAACGGAGAGACTGTTTCCGGAAGGGTTTTGTTCAATAGCCACTCAGAAGAATGCGGGGGAAAATTGGTCTATGAGTTTCAGGGTAAGGGTACAGAGATGATTGTGGACATAAAGCGTGGAGAAAGTACAAGGGCACAGCGCCTTATTTTCCGAGGAATAGCCTAATTTAGTAAAAAAAATTCCCTGAGGATTTATCGTCCCCAGGGAATTTTAATTATTCAAATATCAAGAAGGTCTTAAATCCACTCTTCGGATAAGATATTGCCTTCCAGACCGACGACGATCTGTTTGACCGGTATCTTACGGGACGCCTTTTCAGCGCCGTCTTTAGCAATTTGCGCCAGACCAAAACAACAAGGTACCTGCATTATCATAACAGATAAGGTGTTGATCTTTGCATCATCAATTAATGACTTTATTTTATCAACATAAATTTCCTGATCTGAATCCAGCTTAGGACAGGCAATTGCGATGCTCTTTCCTTTGAGATAATCCTTATGAAACTCTCCAAAGGCAAAAGCCGTGCAGTCTGCCGCCAGCAATATGTCTTTTCCCTGGAAATAAGGCGCCATGGGAGAAACAAGATGCAACTGTATCGGCCACTGTCTCAGTTGAGATGGGCGTTTTCCTGTCTCATTGCCTTCCTGATTTGTCTTTTCACTAAAATCAATCGTTTTTGATCCTGGGCATCCACTCATTTTGTTACCTCCTGTAAAAATTTTTCCTCTAACTCTACAATAAATTTCTCATATTTTCTTGGCAGTTCGTCTCCTACCAAGGCGTCTGCATCGTTACATTTGCGGAACATTTCACCGACTTGCGTTGTGGATAACTGGCGATCAATCCACGGATAAAGGATTTCATCTTCCTTTTTGATATGCTGTGTCAATAAATCACGGTATGCAAGCAGATTTTCCTTAACCTGAGTTTTATTATTTTTCTCTGCGCCCTCGACGGCCTGTCTCACATATCCCCTTCCAATATCATGGTCTTTGTACATAACCTGGATAATCTCTGCCTTTTCATCAATGTATTTAAATAGGATATCTTCTTCCTTCATATGATGATATTTATCGGCATACGTACGAATAAAATCCACACACCCCAAAATCAGATTTTTATCTACCTTCAAGCTGCTTTCGGTAAATTCTACAATCGAAGGAATTAACGCTAAAAGGCGTTTGATCAGTACATGTTCATCGACAAGTTTTTTGACAGGTGGTGAATAAGTGATTTTCTTTGGTTCTGCTTTCCTGGTCATATCCACCACAGGTTCTGATATTTTCCTATCCGGATAAATGGCCTTTTCTATCCTATACATCAACGTTGCTTCTTTTTGTGGATCAAGGTTGTGTATCCCAACAACGTCCTTGAGAAGACAGCTTCCGACAGAACAGGGGGCACAACCAATGCCGTACTCCTCAAGAACACGACCAACTTCCGGGTAGGCGGTAATAAGTTCTTTTATTTCTCTATTTAATACTTTCTGCAATAAAACCCTCCTTTTACCTACAGTGTTAATAGTAACTAAATTAAAATTATATCTAATGCAAAATTATAGCGGATAAATATATTTTATGTCAAGCAAAGAAATCTACCGCTTCAAGAGGTAGTAGAGTCTGCCATAGGCATTTAATTCGCCCGCTTCGTGCATGGCCTGGTCGCCTATTCCAAAATATATATCGGCCCTGGCTGGAGTTTGAATTGCGCTTCCCGTGTCCTGGTCTAGAGCGAAGAAAGATTTTCCACCCTTTCCTTTATTCTGAAACCACCCCCATTTTTTTGCCTTCTTCGGTTCTATTACTGCGAATGCTAATCCACCTGCCGGGAAGACCTTTTTATCTGTAGCAATACTCCTCATAGGGGTTACCGGCACGCCGATCGACCCGTAAGGGATCGCATGATTTACCTTCTTGAAAAAGATATAGCGATCATTTCTCTTCAGGTACGAATCCAATTCGGAGGGATGCTGGTCGAAATAAGTAATCAGCGTAGAAAGGGTCAAATCCTCTTCCGGGATTTTTCCGTCCATAACCAGGAGACGACCCATACTGGTGTAGGTATGGCCTGAATCGGCGTCATAACCAACGTACACCTTTTCTCCGGACGGGAGATTGATTTGCCCTGATCCCTGAACATGGATGAGATATGCATCCAGCTTTGATTTCAAATAGACAATTTCATTTCCTTTCAGGAGATTGCGTTCTTCAATTTCACGCCGCGTATGGTAAGGTTTTTTAAAGTCAGCGGGTTTTTTATAGAGCGGGTAACGAAATGTTCCCGTTGGTGTAAGGCTCCCGTCATAAATGGGCGTTCCGTAACCGGTAAAATGCACCTGGCCTTCGTACGCTTTTCCAATAGCCTGAAAGACCCTGAAGTTCCCGACAATGAATTCATTAATTTCTTCTGCGCTGTTACAACGAAGAAATCCTTCGCGGAATACTTTTAAGGTATTTTCCAAATTTTGATGTGAAAACCCTGCCATCCGAAACCCATACGGGTTTGTTTTGACCCTTTTGAAATATTCCAGACTGTAATCTATCGAACGCAATAGGGTATCCCTGCTGTAGTCGTCCTCAAATTTTGGGAGTTGTTTGGGGTCTGTAATTTCCACCAGGGTATCACCAGATTCTCTGGGCACAAGGAGCGGCCTTTTCTTAAACATGGCACAACCTGACTCAAGGATAACGGACAAAACTACAAATAATAATAACCCCTTAACAATATTATTTTTTGATTTCATAAGTACGTTTTCCTTTAAATTAAAAATAGAGACAAGGTGATTTCAGGGCATTGTATGGATTTTATATCTTACAAAATAATGCTTATATCAGGCAGTATTTTATACTTCTCATGTTAGAGAATCAAAGGAAAAAATTGAGACGGGCATGGCGCTGTTTCATAACCCGAAGAACCAAAAAATATTTTCTTGACAAACATCAAGTATCTCAAGTAGAATCAGCCCGACTTTTCAGGATCACAATTGTTCTTTTTGTTGATAAATAAATTACAGGTACTTCTCCCGCAAATATGTTGGGAGTAAAAGGGAATCCATATCTCGTTTAACTAAACGTGATGAGGAGCGGACCCGCCGCTGTAACCGGGAACGAACGTCACAATACCACTGTCCTGCTTTAATAGGATGGGAAGGAGTGATCAGTAGGACGATCCGGGAGCCAGAAGACCTGCCTGTAATTGCTTCACGGAGTCTTCGATGGTAAAGAAGGTGAAGGTGTTATAATATAAATGTTTGCAGGGGCAGGTTTGAAACCCGCCCCTGCCAATAAAAATATAAAACCCATATCTTCCATTTCGAGGATATGGGTTTTTTTGTTTTTGAGAAAGGCAATAAATGTCAAGAGCCGTAACGGTATTCGCTATAATTTTTTTCCTGTTATTTATTTCATCTGAGAATGCCGTATACGCCATGCATATCACGGAAGGAATTTTACCTCCAAAGTGGGTAATCACGTGGTTTGCCGTCGCAATGCCTTTCGTAGGAATTGGTATTTATCATGTCAAACGAAAGAAAAGACAGATGCCCGTGTACTTGCCTTTAGTGGGAACTTTAGGAGCGGCTGTATTTGTATTTTCGTGTTTCCCTATTCCGGTTATTGCATTGAATGGAATGGCTACATCGCACCCCTGTGGTACAGGTATGAGCGCCGTGTTGTTAGGGCCTTTTGTGAGCGTGCTGGTAGCAGCTATCGCATTACTTATTCAGGCATTATTCCTTGCTCATGGTGGATTAACCACACTTGGCGGAAATATATTTTCCATGGGCATCCTGGGTTCATTTTCGGGTTATTTTGCATTTAAAATAGCACAACGATGTAGGCTGAGTTTGTTTTGGTGTGGATTTCTGGCCGGCATGGTTTCTGATTTGTTTACCTACTTAGGCACATCCATCGAACTGGGACTGCTCGTGATAGGCAAAGGCGGGTCATTCATTAAAGCCACTGCGGAAATTTTTGGGGTGTTTATGATGACCTCTCAAGGGGTTCTGTGTATTGTTGAAGGCATTGTTGTGGGATTTATACTGGTTTTCGTATATAAACGGAAACCCGGTATTTTGTTACACCTGGGGTTAATCAAAGATGATACAAAACCTGTTCAGATATAAGGTAAATATCTTTTGCATTATTCTTGCAGTATTAATGTCGTTCTCAGTGGCGTTATTTGCAGAAGAACATTTAGAGAAAACGGATATGCCTGTAGCGCAAACAAGTAAAGAAGGGGCATGGACTGGTATTGATGTAAGCGTTGTGGGTAAATATGCTGAAAAATACGGCCATCCACCCCGTGATCCATACATCAACACTGATCAGGGGGATTTGCTCCTTTTTGTATTTACCGCTGCCGGGGTAATTGGTGGGTTTGTCATTGGTTTTAATGTGCGAAAGATTTTTTATGAAAAGGAATAAGTATTAAGGGGTCTATGGGATTTTTACACCACACATTTTCTGAAGTCTATGCCCGCCGTAATAATTGGTTAACAGAGGTTGACGTACGGGTAAAGTTGTTGTACATCGTTTTGTTACTTGCAATAAATTTGCTAACAAAGAATATATTTATTCCGTTATTTTTTCTTTCGGTGTCTTTCAGCTTACTCCTCACGGTAAAAATCCCTTTTACGGCGATACTTCGGAGCATGCTATTGCCATTGTCATTTGCGGTCTTTATCTTACTTATCAGAGGTCTGCACGAGGGCGAAAAGGTATGGTTATCCCTCTCAATTGTTGGATATAAACTGGTGTTAAAAGAAGAGGGGCTGTGGAACGGACTCCAGACCTGCAGCAAGGTACTGGGCGGTATCTCATTGGTAATTCTGCTTTCTTTCACTACAACTATAAGTCAATTATGTGCTGGTTTAAAATGGTTTCGTGTACCAAACACCATCATCGATCTGTTAGCCCTCATATATCGGTACATTTTCCTATTCCTTGATGAAGTAGATACCATGTGGACTGCACAAAGGACACGTTTGGGTTATACCTCGTGGAAAAAAACGATAAAATCGTTTGGGATATTGGGGGGCATGCTTGTTATCCGTGCCTTTGCGCGTGCAGAACAAACCTATGAAGCAATGCATGCCAGGGGTTATGAAGGCGGCGGGATTTTAACAGCTACATTACCGCCGTGGAGAAAGAAAGAGTACGTCTTTGTCATAGGAATAGTTTTTGTCTTGTCGTTCCTTATTTATACAAGGCATGTGCGAGTATGGTGATACTGCAAGCCAGAAATATTCAGTATAAATACCATGACGGTACATACGCACTGTGCGGGGCTTCTCTGGATATTAAAAAGGGCGAATTGTTAGCCATCCTCGGACCAAACGGGTCAGGAAAAACGACACTTTTGAAACACCTGAATGGTTTATTGAAACCAGAAACTGGTGAGATTTTATTAGAGCAGAAATCTTTGGGTAAGTATTCATCAAAACAGGTGTTTCAAAAGGTGGGTATTGTATTCCAGGACCCAAACGATCAGTTGTTTGCGCCATCCGTGAAGGAGGATGTAGCCTTCGGACCTTTGAATCTGGGTCTATCAAAGGACGAGATTGCCCGCAGGGTGGATGAGGCTTTGTCGCTGGTGGGTATGACCCTGCATGCAAACAAGGCTGTAGACGCTCTGAGTTTTGGGCAAAAGAAACGGATTTGTATTGCCGGGGTGCTCGCAATGAAACCCGAAATACTTGTCCTTGACGAGCCTACCTGTGGCCTTGATCCTGCCGGTGTGACCTCGATCATGACCTTGTTAAAAGAATTAAATGAGCAACATGGTATCACGATTATCATGGCAACGAATACTGTGGATTTAGTGCCTGTCTATATGGATCGTCTGGCAGTTATGTATCAAGGCAATGTACTCAGTGTCGGCACGCCTAATGAGGTGTTTTCAAACACGGATAAAATAAAGCATGCCTGTTTGGAACTCCCCCAGATTGCCCAGTTGATGCAGGTTTTGAGGGACGAAAATAATTTTCCCATGGATAGCATGCCTCTTACAGTTGGAGAAGCGAGACGGTTTTTAGTAAATACAATACGTCTTAAACATTCAGAAATCAGTATGTAAAGAATATGTTTAAAGGTCACGGCGGACATATAAAGCATAGTACAAATT
>JACRII010000121.1 GCA_016235875.1 Planctomycetota bacterium | reverse complement strand
GCGCATTCCTGGTTTAACCGGTTCAGGAAGTTGCTGGTACGGTATGAAAAACTTGGCGAGACCTACGAAGCGCTTCTACACTTGGCCGCAGCTATTATTTGCTGGAGAAAAGTTGGCGTTATTTACGGATAAGCTCTAAGTGTTTTGTTTACTCTTAATATAAACATTATTTTGTTAAAAATCATAAGCTATCCAATTTTTTTAGATTAAGACCATTATGTATTTCAAGGCTTAAGCGCTTGTGAAATAGTTGTTTAAATTAAATATTATGCGATTTTCTAACAAAGTAATATATAAACTGGTTACCTATGGGCATAGAGATAGCATGTACATAATTTGTAAAAATAACTTAATGGGTGGGAATATATGAATATTTTGCTATTTTGGGTACCCTCAAACAATGGGAAATTACCGATGCCTTTGGGTTTGTTATCCGTCAGTAAGATTATTGAAAAATGTGGGTTTAATGCGAAAATATTCGATAGTATTGATTTCGGTTGTAACGAAGAAGATGGTGTTGGTTTCGAAAAAATTTATAGGGTGATAGAGGATTATAAGCCTTCAATTATCGGTTATGGAGGGATTACTACATCATATGGAGAAACAAAAAAACTCTCTTTTAAAATTAGAAAGAGATACCCTGAGATTATACAAATTGCGGGAGGGCCTCTTTCATCAGTAAGTAAATTACTCCTTACGAATGCCAAAATAGACGCAGTCTTTCATGGTGAAACGGAAATCAGCCTTCCCATTTTTCTGGAAAAAATAACGTGTGGGAAGCTATATGACAAAACACCGGGAATTTCTTGTCTTCTAAATGGGCAGATAATGAGGAATCTCCCCGCTGAACAAACAAGAAATTTGGATGAGGCATCTTTTCTGCCGTACCATCTTATTGATGTTTCAAAATATTTACACTCGATAGAAGATGTGCTACATTCCTTTAAGTTTGGATTAAAAAATAATCCGTTTTTTTCAGAGATTTTGGGAAAAATTGGAAATACAAAAGCCTTGTTTCCTCTTACCACTTCCAGGGGATGCACCCATAAATGCAGTTTTTGTTATAGACATGTACGTGGAATTAGGCAGAATAGTGTTGGATATGTCATTAATCATTTAAAGTATATACAGAAACAATACAATGTTAATGGCTTTGAATTCTGTGATGAACTATTTAATACAAAACAAGAGTGGGTGTTAGAATTCTGCGATGCGATAGAAAAAGAGAAGATGAATATTATCTATCGTATACTAGGTGCAAGGGCAGATAAGATTAATAAATTGATTTTGCAGCGTTTGCAGAAAACGGGTTGTTTTATGATTAATTATGGGCAGGAATCAGGTTCGGATGCTATTTTAAAAGAATATGGAAAAGGAATTTCTGCAAAGCAAAACAAGGAAACTACTTTATTGACCAAAGAAATGGGTATTCATAATACCGTTCAATTAGTTATCGGTTCTCCTGGTGAAACACTAGATACAATTTATGAATCAATTCAATTTTTAAAAGATGTCGATGCTTACCAATATTCAGCAAACTACTTGATTCCTTTTCCTGAAACGCCTATATGGAAGTATGTAGAAGAAAAAGGACTTGTAAAAAATCTGGAGACCTATCTTAATTGTGTTGCGTCCGGTCCGGGCCAGCCACAAATAAATTTAACTCAGGTACCAGATAAACAGTGGAAAAGATGGGGGCATCTTATCAGAAAAGAATTAAGGCTGTATTATTATCGTAAGAAAAAGCCGAGTCTCTATTTTTTTTATTATGTATATTTCAATTTTGTGTATAATTTCACTCATCCCGTTCCAGGAAAAATTAAACGTCTTTTTAAAAAGGTGTTGCCATTTGTAAATTTAAATTAGATATGGAAAAATAAAATGGTTAACGAATATGCAGTTTTAGATAACGAAGTCTAGAGTCGCCAGCGGAAAATATTGTGTTCGACAGAAATAGACTAAATTTAAAATCTTTACATGAGCGTATTCACGGACTTACTGTGGATACAATTCGACCTCTTGAAAAAGTATCCTCTTGCCGTGAGCCATTTTTAGATATTGCTAAAGGTATTGTTACTGCAAAGGAGACTCACAAGTCCGTAATTCTTATGATTGGTGGTCATGTTGTCCGATCCGGTGTTCAGCGGTATATAATCGATTTGATGGAACGGGGATACATATCCTGTTTGGCAATGAATGGTTCCGTTATGATTCATGATTTTGAATTTGCACTTATTGGTGCAACAACTGAGAGTGTCTCAAAATATATACATGAGGGGCAATTCGGTCTGTGGAAAGAGACAGGGTGGTTAAATGACATTATCAACAATGCGTATAAACAGGGTAAAGGAATGGGGGAGGCAGTTGGAGAGGCAATATTTAAAGGAGAATTCCCCCATAAAGAGATCAGCCTGATGGCTGCTGCTTATAGGCTCAATATACCTGTTACGGTACATGTCGGAATAGGTTTTGACATAATACACGAACACCCAAATTGTAGTGGTGCTGCAACAGGAGAAACTTCATACCGTGATTTCCTGCGTCTTGCAAGTGTTCTTGAGCGCCTCGAAGGCGGTGTGGTTATGAACTTTGGCAGTGCAGTGACGGCTCCGGAGGTTTTTTTAAAGGCATTGAGTATGGCGAGAAATGTTGCTTCCCGCAGTGGGAAATATATAAGACAATTCACAACACTTGTATGTGATCTACATGAACTCCCAAAAGATTTCAGTAAAGAACCTCACAGGGACTCTTCGTCATACTATTTCAGACCACGGAAGACAATGCTTATCAGAACTGTTGCTGACGGGGGAAAAAGTTTTTACGTGAAAGGGAAACATTCAGAAACAATTCCTGCGCTCTGGAATGCAATAAATGAAGTTGAAAAGGGCACCCCAAATTAAAAACAGACCGCTTGGTTATATGTGTTCTGTGTATGACAAAAAAGGAGAAGGCTTATGAATATTTTAATGGTGATGCCTAAGAGTTCACATGGAGAATTCTTTCCTATCGGAATGGCTTATATTTCATCGTTTTTAAAATATAAGGGATACAATGTTTTTTGCCTAAATTTGAATTCTTATGACAAACCTGATTATGAAATACTAGAGCATCACATACGAAAATATGACATAAAAATAGCTTGTACTGGAGGTATCTCGTTGTTTTACACAAAATTGAAATACCTCGTAAAAGTTATTAAAAGTATAGACCAGAATATCATCACTATCGTGGGAGGGGGTGTTGTAAGTAGCGATCCGGAGTTGATTTTGAATAATTTAAAGATGGATTTTGGGGTCATAGGAGAAGGCGAGTATACTGTTGCAGAACTGGTTGATGCAGTAACAAATAAAAAGGATTTTAATCAGATAAAAGGCATTATATACAAAGATGAGAGAGGAATGATTGTTCGCACGCAGCCAAGACCGGAGATAAAAGACCTTGATTCCCTTCCGTATCCTGATTATGCTGGATTTAATGTTGAGAGGTATATAGAACAATCCTTGCCTGATACAAGTTTCTATAGGGCATTGGGGCATGATAGGCCAAGGATATTAGATATTACATCCTCCAGGTCATGTCCTTTCAGTTGTACATTTTGTTTTCACACATCCGGAAAAACATATAGACAGAGAACTCTTGAAAGTTTTTTTAAAGAAGTTGAATATGTTATCGATAAATACGGAGTAAATGTCTTATCTGTTTGTGACGAGCTTTTTTCTGTCGATAGTGATAGAATGCTAAAATTTGGTGAAATGGCAAAAAAATATAAAGTTAAATGGAGGGTTTCTATAAAGGTGAATCCACCGGTGGATTTAAATATTTTAAAGCAACTAAAGGAGTCTGGGCTTATATACATAATCTTTGGTTTGGAAAGTGTTAATAACGCGATATTGAAAAGCATGAAGAAAGGAATAACGAGTGAGCAAATAAATGTGGCTCTGAAAACGGTCTATAATGCTAAAATATGTTTTGGAGGGAATTTTTTAGTTGGAGATCCTGCCGAAACTGTTAAAACAGCAAATGATACAATTGAGTGGTGGGCTAAACATCCGGAACTAAATACAAACTTATCGATAGGTGATCGTGTGATAACGTTTCCAGGAACATCTCTTTATCATCATGCCGTCAATACTGGATTAATAAAGGATAGAATTAAATTTATCGAAGAGGGTTGCCCTGTAATAAATGTTGCAAAAAATATGAATGAGAAAGACAACGTTTATCTAAAATGGAAGCTTTATAAGATTAAGAAAAATCCAGAATATATATCAGTTGGGAAGGTATTATATGCAAGAAAAACCGGGAATTTAAGTGGACAGAATATCTATTATTTAAAAATTAAATGTCCACACTGTAATGCGGTAAGCGAATATAATGATTGCTGGCAGGATATTAGTGACCGCAGTCTTTTTTTTACCGTGACATGCAAAAATGAGGATTGTTGTCAGTCTTTTAAGGCCAGTTGCAGAAAGGCTTTTTATAAAAATTATGGGGTGCTAATTAAACTAGAATTTTATAATTTGTTTAAAACTGTTTTTGCAACGCTTTATATAACCAAGTATGAATTTTTAAATCGTAAAAAGATTTCTTCCTCGCAGTCAGTGTGTCGTTCCACAACACATTGAAACCTATGTCAAAAATTATAGTACTTGAAGACCTCTCCTTGATAATCCAGCAACTGAAATCCAAAAACAAAAAAATAGTATTATGTCATGGATGTTTTGATCTTATGCATCCAGGACATATAAAGTATTTTCAGGCAGCTGGGGAGATGGGAGATATTTTGGTTGTGACGGTAACACCTGATGTTTATGTGGATAAAGGTCCTGGTCGGCCGGTATTTAACGAAACCCTTCGGGCAGAGTGCATAGCCGCACTGGAATGTGTAAATTATGTGGCAATCAATAAATGGCCAACTGCTGAAGAGACATTGAGGTTATTAAAACCGCATATATATGTAAAAGGGCAGGAGTTTGAGCATTTAAAAGATAAAACTGGAAAGATTCAAAAAGAGCATAAGGTGTTGCAGGAAATTGGCGCAGAAATGAGGTTTACACATGAAATTGTCTTTTCGTCGACCAAATTATTAAATCAATATCTTAATCCACAGATTACGCAGATTAAACAGATTAAAAATCTTTGCTAAAAAAGCAAGGTTTTATAAATTTGTAATACAGATAAAAAGATGAAATAATTGTGGAAATTAAGGCTTTGAATAAAATGTCTGGAACTGAAGAATCTCAAATTATTAACTATCTTAAAGCTACCGGCCTCCAACTTGGCCCTTTAATCAATTTTGGTACTAAATCATTAGAATACAAGAGATTTATTTATACTATATGATATATCCACAGATTACGCAGATTCATTATTCATTTTTAAATATTATTTTAATCTGTGTTCACCTGTGGATTATTATAAATGGAACAGACAATTAAAAACAAAATATTGTCGTTAGACGATTTGATCGAAAGAGTGAATGGTTTAAAAAATGATGGAAAAACCATTGTTCAGAGTCATGGGGTTTTCGACCTTATTCATCCTGGTATTATAACACATCTAAGCTCAGCCAAAAAACAGGGAGATGTCCTGATAGTTACTGTAATAAAGGATAAAGATGTCAGGAAAGGCCCTGGCAGGCCTATTTTCCCTGAAAAATTAAGAGCTGAAAATGTTGCCTCGTTAGAACAGGTGGATTATGTGTGTTTGGTTGACGACGATATTCCCTTTGAATGTGTAAGAAAGATAAAACCCGATATTTTTGCGAAGGGGAAAGCATATAAGGAACGTGACCGTATAATTCATGAGAAGATATTTCAAGAAGAGAAGGTGTTTTATTTAGAAAAATGCAGAATTCATGAGACCGAGGGTTTTTCATTCAGTTCATCACAGATAATAAACAGCTTTCTGGACACATATCCTGAGGAAACAAAGATATTTCTGAGGGATTTCTCAGCCCGGTACAGTTTTGACTATATTTCAAAAAAAATAAATGAACTGAAAGATTTAAAAGTTCTGGTAATAGGCGATGGGATTATTGATGAGTATCATTATTGTGAAACCATGGGCAAATCTCATAAATCACAGGTTATAGTAAATAAATATCTAAATCATGAGGTTTTTGCCGGAGGCGCCTTTGCTATTGCAAACCACATTGCTGGATTATGTAATGAAGTCAAATTGATAACATTGTTGGGGCGTGATGATACGAGAGAGGATTTTATTCGTAATAGTCTAAAACCTAATATTTGCTTAAAACCATTTTACAGGAATGATGGGCCTACCATTGTAAAAAAGAGATATATTAATGACTATAATAACCAAAAACTATTTGAAGTAAACTTTATAAATGATAACTTTGTTAATTCTGAGTGTGAATCAAGCATTATAGATTATTTAAAATTGGAGATTGCTGGATTTGATCTTGTATTGGTATCAGACTTTGGGCACGGCCTTATTACTGATAAGATAATAAAGACTATTGAGGAATTATCAAAGAAATTTGCAGTTAATACACAGACCAACGGTGCTAACGCGGGATATAATCTGATAACCAAATACCGCAATCCATCCTTTATTTGTTTGGATAATCCTGAGGCGAGGCTGGCAACGCAGTTAAAATATGCGAATGCAAGGGACGTAGGCAAGAGACTCCTTCAAGTTACGCATGCAGATTATCTTATGATAACGTTAGGTAGCGAAGGTTCGATGTGTTTCACCAAAGAAGGCGATATAAATCATACACCGGCTTTTGCTTCAAAGGTAGTAGATATTATCGGAGCAGGCGATGCTTTTTTTTCCTTTGCTGCGCCGTGTTTTGCCCTCGGTATGCCAATAGAACTGTTCTCGTTTGTTGGAAACGCAGCAGGGGCATTAGCGGTACAGATTGTTGGAAACAAAAAGCCAGTTGAAAAGTATGAAATACTGGAATTTATCCACACGATTTTGAAATAGCATCATCCACAGATTAACACGGATTTTCAAGTCTTACTCTTTTTTAATCTGTGAAATTTGTGAATATAATTTCCTTGATAAAAACAATGCGTAAGTTTGTAGCGGGATACTACGATGAACTCTTCGAATGCATACGATCTGTGAAGGTTACTGACGTAAACGGTACGGAATTGGATTACTTGCATGGTATAGAGCATGCGATCGGCCTTATTAAAACGCATGCAAAGGTTGCTGGTAAAATAATATTTATTGGCAATGGTGGGAGCGCGGCCATATCAAGCCACATGGCGGTAGATTTTTGGAAAACCGGTGGCATAAGGGCTGTTTCATTTAACGATGGAGCACAGTTGACATGCCTTGGGAACGATTACGGGTACAAACATGTATTTGAAAAACCGATAGCAATGTTTGCCGATGCAGGTGATATCTTAATAGCTATAAGCAGTTCAGGCAGATCAGAAAATATACTTTTGGGTGTACAAGCTGCAAAGCTGAAAGGGTGCGCGGTAATAACTCTTTCAGGTTTTGACCATGATAATGCGCTGTCTTCCATGGGCGATCTAAACTTCTATGTGCCATCGAATTCTTACGGGGCAGTGGAGGTGATACACCATTCTATCTGTCACTGCATACTCGACACAATCATGAAGGCAACAAAGACTTAATCCACAGGCTACACAGATTCTTATAGAGTTTAATCTCTTCAATCTGCGAAACCGGTTGATATAATTCCACACATCAAGAAATGGATAAATACAGGATAGACAGCCACAAACTTTTGTATCATGTGCCGCGGGTTAATGACTGGCTAAATAGCAAGTTGGTTTATCCTATTTATATGGAAGTAAGCCCTTCAGGTTCTTGTAACCACAGGTGTACATTCTGTGCCCTTGATTTTATGGGATACCAAAAAAGGTATCTGGATGCCGCAGTGCTTATAGAGAGGCTTTCAGAAATGGGGAATCTCGGGTTAAAAAGTATAATGTATGGTGGTGAGGGTGAGCCGTTAATGCACAAACAAATTGCTGAAATAATTAATTATACAAAAAAATGTGGACTAGATGTAGCGCTTACTACGAATGCAGTATTATTAAGTGAATCTCTTACAGAAGAAATCTTTGGTAGCATGGACTGGATGAAGGTAAGTATCGGAGGCGCTACCAGAGCGACGTATGCGAAAATTCACAGGGCAAAGCCTGATGATTTTGATACTGTAATTAATAATCTTTCTTACGCTGTAAGAATAAAACGAGAGAAAGGATATAAGTGTACTCTGGGCATGCAGATATTATTATTGCCGGAAAACAGACATGAAATTATTCCTCTAGCAGAAATGGCAAGGGATATAGGAATGGACTATTTAGTAGTAAAGCCGTATTCTCAACATCCACTGAGCAAAACAGAAAGATACAAAGATATAAAATACAACGAATATCTGAACCTCTCCGATTTGCTATCAAAATTCAACACAAAAGATTTCAGCGTTATTTTCAGGATGCATACGATGAAAAAATGGGATGAGAATATGAAAAATTATACCCATTGTTTCGCCCTCCCTTTTTGGTCCTATATAGATTCAGGTGGTAACGTCTGGGGTTGTAGTGCATATCTGGATGACGAGAGATTCCTCTACGGGAATATTTATAAGAACTCTTTTAGAGATATCTGGGAAGGGGAAAAGAGAAGGTACTCTCTTGAGTGGGTGGAAAAGGAACTTGATATTAAACAATGCAGAGCAAATTGCAGAATGGATGAGATAAATAGGTATTTATGGGACTTGAAACATCCACATGAACATGTAAATTTTATTTGATGTTTTTGTTAAGCGGGTAGTTGATAAAACAAAATAGTTATTAATCTGTGAAATTAAGAGGCAAAAATAGGCAAAGTCTTTATATGTGTAAATAAGATGGATGATTTGAAATTGATTGCAAAAGAAATCAGGAAAACCATTGTAAATCTGGCCCACAATTCTAAGGGACCACATATAGGTTCAGCCTTATCATGTGTTGATGTTTTAACAACTCTTTACTTTAACGTTATGCGATTAGACCCATGGGATAAGCGTGATATCTTCATACTGAGCAAGGCCCACGCTGCAATGGCCCTTTACAGTGTGCTCTTTGCCAGAGGAATTCTTGGTGAAAGGGTTTTGGAAGGTTATTACAAGAATGATGGGACATTACCTGCGCATCTCGATAGATTTACAGCTAAAGGTATTGAAGTATCGGCAGGTTCCTTAGGGCATGGATTCAATATTGGGCTTGGTATGGCATTCGGTTTTAAAAAGAGTGGTGTGGATCAAAAAGTATATGTATTGATTGGTGATGGTGAGTCTCAGGAAGGTTCTGTATGGGAGGGAGCGTTGTTTGGCTCAAAACTTGGACTGAATAACTTTGCGGTAGTAATGGACTATAACAATCTGCAGGGTTATGGAAGGGCACGCGAAATATGTAGTTTTGAGCCAATAAAATTAAAATGGGAAGCATTTGGCTGGCATGCAATAGAAATCGATGGGCACGACATCTGTGCTATAAGAGAAGCTTTTGGTGAAGACTCCTCTGGGAAACCCAAGATAATTATTGCACATACGACAAAAGGTAAAGGGGTTTCCTTTATGGAAGACCAGCTTACATGGCATTATTATGTTGTAACTGATGAGCATAAGAAAAAGGCATTAGAGGAACTGAGATGAGAAATACCTTTATCAATACAATAATTAATGCATGCAAGATAAGGGGTGATATTTTTATTATAAGCGGAGATGCCGGACTTGGAGTATTCGATGAATTTAAAATTCTATATCCAGATAGATTTTTAAATCTTGGAGTTGCTGAGCAAAATATGACAAGTTTTTCAGCAGGACTTTCCATGGCAGGTTTTAAAGTATATTTGTACAATATCGTCACTTTTTTATTGTATAGATGCTATGAACAGGTTAGAAATGATATATGTTATCAAGTACTGCCTGTTACGCTAGTTGGTATAGGAAGTGGGATTACTTATGCCCCGCAAGGAATGACACATTATTCAGTGGAGGATATTGGTCTAGCCCAGACTCTGCCCAACCTTACCGTTATCTCACCTATTGATCCTGTGGAGGCCGAGCTCGCTGCAGAATACAGTTTAAACGCAAAAGAACCCGTTTATATCAGACTTGCAAAGAGGGGAGAACCAGCGATCCACTCAAGGAAGGACTTTGATATTACAGTCCCACAGGTTGTAAGGGAAGGTTCTGACATAGCTATCCTTTTCCATGGTTCTATATCGAACGATGTTATGGATGCATACAACAAGCTAAGCAAAGAGAATATCTCTCCCATGCTAGTGTCAGTTCCAGTGATACAGCCTCTAAACAAGGAATGCCTCTTTGCCGTCTTGAAGGGCATGAAATATGTGGTCTTTGTTGAGGAGCATTTTGAAAATACCGGTCTTGGAAGTATCTTGATGAGGTTTTATTGCGAATGCAAGCCTTCCTGGAAGATAAAGACAATGGGGATTCCTTACAGATTTATCCACGAGATAAAGGACACGGTCAATATGAGAAGGCTGTTTGGTATCTCTTCTGAGGGTATTGTAAAGGTCGTCAAAGATATGCTGGAGGTCTGATATGGGAAATCTGTTGAACGTGGTAACCCAACTGCACAAGAAGACGAAGAGAGACTACATCAGCAGGATGAAGGACGATAAGGTAACCTGTATGGGAATTGCAAAGAAGTATGGGATGGAATATTGGGACGGGGACAGGAGATATGGCTATGGTGGATACAGGTATGACGGTAGGTGGGAGGCGGTAGCGAAGGCTTTGATAGATAATTACGGCATTTCAGAGGGAGCATCCATTTTGGATGTAGGGTGTGGAAAGGGATACCTGTTGTATGAGTTCAAAAAGTTACTTCCAAATACCAGGGTTGTGGGGTTTGATATATCGAAATACGGTCTCGAGACCTCCAAGGAGGAGATAAAAGCTAAACTCTTTGAGCAGAGGGCACAGGATAAATATCCTTTTAAAGACAAAGAGTTTGACCTCGTCGTATCCCTTACAACCCTTCATAACCTTCAGGTCTTTGACCTTAAGGCTGCCTTTAAAGAGATTGAAAGGGTTGGGAAGAACAAGTATATAGTTGTTGAGAGCTTCAGAAACGACCAGGAACTCTTTAATCTTGAATGCTGGGCATTAACCTGTGAATCCTTTTTCAAACCTCAGGAATGGATATGGTTGTTTAATGAGTTTGGATATACAGGTGATTACGAATTTATATTTTTTGAATAGGTAGGAGGATATTTTTTGAGACTTTTGTATACCAAAATGAAGGTATTTAAGTTCAAGGATAAGATAGATTCTCTTCCCGGAGAGATTAAAGAAATTCTGCCTCCTATACATATAAGAATAAAACCGACGAATGTTTGTGCTCATAATTGCAGATATTGCGCGTATCGTGTCGATAATCTCCAGCTCGGCAAAGATATGGATATAAGAGATTATATACCAAAAGAAAAAATGATGGAGATAGTTGATGATGTAAGTGCTATGGGGGTAAAAGCAGTAACGTTTAGCGGTGGAGGAGACCCGTTTTATTACCCTTTTTTATTGGACACAGTTAAGCGACTTGATAAGACAGCTATTAAATTTGCTTCTTTGACAAATGGAGCAAGGTTGCAGGGTGAAATTGCAGAAATCTTTGCGCACAGAGCAACATGGCTCCGCGTTTCTATGGATGGATGGGATGATGAGAGTTATTCAAGGTATAGAAAAGTTCCCCCCGGCGAGTTTACAAAAATAATGACGAATATGGAACAGTTTAAAAAATTAGGGGGTAACTGTTATTTAGGGGTAAGTATTATTGTTGATAGAGAAAATGCCGGACATGTATATGAATTTATTGGACTACTTAAAAATATAGGGGTAAATAGTGTAAAAATATCACCTTGCATTATAAGCAATGATGGCTCTGAGAATAACGCCTATCATCAACCAATATTTAATACGGTGATAGAGAGCGTAGGGAGATCTGTCGTTGACTTTTCTGATGAACATTTTGAGGTATTTAACTCGTACCATGCATTAGAGGATAAATTTAAAAAAAATTATACATGGTGTCCCTATTTGCAAATATTGCCTATAATAGGGGCAGATTTAAAAGTTTATCCCTGCCAGGATAAAGCCTATAACCTTGATGAGGGGTTGATTGGCTCGATAAAGAACCAGCGATTTAAGGATTTCTGGTTTTCGAATAAAAATAAATTTTATATGATCAATCCTTCCAGGGTATGTAATCATCATTGTGTTGCTAACGAAAAAAACAAAATGATTCTGGAATATTTAGCTGCAGATGCGGAGCACTTAGAATTTGTGTGATCTAATACTGAAAGAGTATATTAAATACCATGAGCTATTTTAAGGAATTCCCTTTTATTGAACAAGATATCAATGCAAGAACTCTCTCATTCTATTGCAAAGAAGGCATATCGCGTATTGACGAAGGGATTCTTAATGAATTAAGAAAAATCGCTGTTGAAGAAGAAAGAAGCGTAAGGATATGTCTCCATAATTCTTCAACAGCCGATTTGCATAATATGTTGATTTGCCAGTATAGTAACACATATATAAGGCCGCACAAACATCTGTCAAAGTCCGAAACATACCATATTGTTGAGGGGGAAGTTGCTCTCTTTATATTTGATGACGAGGGTAACGTTATAGACCAAGTTAACATGTCGCTCCAGAAAAAAATTTTATGCAGAATTGAAAGGAATTATTATCATACATTAATCCCAATAACAAAGTATGTTATTTTTCATGAAAGCAGGCCGGGTCCTTTTTTAAAGGAGAACGATAGTTTTTGCCCATCATGGTCAGTAAGCCCAGACGAAAAGAGCAAGATAGCACATTTCATTAATACCCTTCTAAAACTCAAAAAGTGATAGGGTAATGAAGATATTTTACAATTATTTAGGGATTTTAAACTTACATGATTGACTTGAATATGATTACTTTTTATATCGGGATTATTTAAAAGAAGAAGCTTATGAGTCTTTTTCAAAATAACAATATTTACAAACGTGATACATGTCGTTTATGTGGATGCAAAAATTTACGACTTATATTGCCACTTACTCCAACCGCACTCTGTGATGCATATGTATCCGCGGCGCACGTTAATGAGGTGCAGGAGGTATATCCATTAGATCTTTTTTTGTGCCAAGACTGTGGTTATATACACTTGCCTTATGTCGTAAACCCAGAAATTATATACCGAAATTATATTTATGTAACCACAAGTTCGCTCGGCTTGTCAGACCATTTTAAAAAATATGTAAATGAAGTGTTGTATAGTCTAAAGCCCAGTCCGCAGTCCCTCGTAGTTGATATCGGTAGTAATGATGGTACGTTGTTGCGTTATTTTAAAGATCGAAATATGCGCGTATTAGGTATTGAACCGGCTTTTGAAATCGCTCAAAATGCAACTAAATCTGGGATAGAAAGTTTATCACAATTTTTTAGTGTTAAGCTTTCAGACAAAATCAGAAAAGATTACGGACCAGCCACGATTATAACAATGAATAACTTATTTGCTAATATTGATGATTTAGTGGATGTTACCAGAGGAATTCGTACCCTTCTCGCTCCTGACGGGGTTTTTATTATCGAATCTTCTTACGTTGCAGATATGATCCAAAATATGGTTTTTGACTTTGTTTATCATGAACACTTATCATATTTTTCGGTAAAGCCTCTTAAAACATTTTTTAAACGTTTTAACATGGAACTTATTAACGTAGAGCGCGTACCGACTAAGGGCGGATCTTTACGTTATTACATACAATTGGATGGCGGTCCAAGGCTAACCTCGTCAGCAGTTGCTGAGTTGATAAAATACGAAGAACATATTGGCCTTGAACGGCATGATACATTCAAAGTTTTTTCGTCCAAAATTGACGAAAGGAAGCATAAACTTGTTAATACATTGCATGAGTTGAAGGCACATAAAAAGACTATTGCCGGTTATGGTGGTTCAGCAACTACAACTACACTATTATATCATTTTGGTATAGGTAACATGATTGACTATATCGTTGATGATAATCCTGAGAAGCAAAATACGTTCAGTCCTGGTTGCCATATTCCTGTGATGGCGCCAGATGTCCTTTACAAATCAAGACCGGATTATGTTGTTGTACTTGCATGGCGATACTTTGACCCTATTGTAAAGAAGCATCAGGCATATTTAGATCGGGGAGGGCATTTTATCCGTCCATTACCCGACTTGGAAATAGTAGAGAGGCTGTTATGAATAAAATCGCATGGTGGAGGACACAGTTCGGTGACGAGGAAATTCGCATCATAACACAATCGGTCAACAACGGATATATAAGTCAGGGTACTGTTACGGCAGAGTTTGAAAAACAGATTGCTGAAATACTTGGAGTGCCTTATGTTGTAGCAACTACAAGTGGGAGTATGGCAATACTAATGGCACTTATTGCTTCAGGGGTTGGTCCTGGAGATGAGATTATCATCCCAAATCGAGCATGGATTGCTGCAGCCCATGCCCCGCTGTTAATAGGTGCAAAAGTTATACTGGTAGATGTTGAAAATGATCGTCCAGTTATGGATATAGAACAACTTAAGAATAAGATTACACCTAAGACTAAAGCCATTATAGTTGTTCACTTAAACGGTAGGTCTGTTGACATAGATGCAGTTAACCGTATAGCTGAAAAAAATGGATTGAGCGTAATTGAAGATGCTGCCCAGGCTTTTTGTTCAAGGAATAAAAATGGTATGCTTGGAACACAGTCTTTAGCAGGGTGTTTTTCAATGTCAGTTCCTAAGCTCATATCGACTGGCCAAGGGGGGTTTGTTGTTACAAGGAATGAAGTCGTGTATGAAAAGCTTAAGGCTATTCGCACACATGGAGTCAGCGATGTCATAAATGTATCATACACTCACATGGGATTCAATTTCAAATTTAATGATATTCTAGCTTCAATTGGTATTGCACAAATAAAACGACTATCTGAAAAGATTCTTAAAGTAAAAGCAATTTATAATCGTTATAAAGCATCAATGCATAAATTCTCTTTTCTAAAGTTAATTCCGGTTAATGTTGAAATAAGAGAACTGCCTCTGTATGTAGAAGTTCTTTGTCCTGAACGACACAGGTTAATTCAATTTCTATCTCAACATGGTATTCAAGCAAGACCGCTTTATCCTGATTTGCACAGAGCTGATTATTTGTGTAATAAAGGATATTTTCCGAATTCAGCAATATTTGGAGAGCAGGGACTGTTTTTGCCCTGTGGTCCAGATCAGCCTATAGAAAATATTGATCGCGTCATAGATGTATTAAATCATTATAAAAGCAATGGAACCAATTAAGAAATTACTAAAAAAAATGGTACATAATAATTTTCTTGTTATTATGTGGACAGGTCTAACAATCCTAAGTTTGATATCTCTTGTTAGTCATCGAACAGGTGGTGATGCCCCTCATTTTATATATCATTTCTCAAAAGGGTATTTTGTATTTTTGCTTGTCTATTTATCAGGAGCAATTTTGACTTTTACCGCTTTGTTGAAAAGATTGCAAGGAGATTATGGAAGAATAATAAAAGGAATTGGTGGTTTAATATTATACGTTGCTGGTCTAAAATATGCTGTGTCTGGGTTATACGACTCGACTTTTCTACCTTTTGCATTTCCTATTCAGGTTCTATTATTGGTTTTCCATACCATTTATCACAAATCTAAGACAACTTTTTTTTACTTTTTAGTGTTTTCTGTTTTATTTTTTATTTCTGTTAAAGTATTTGATATGTCATTATGCCTGATTCTAAAGCAGCCATCTTCCCTTCCTGGTCAAGCTCTGGAAAAAACTGAAAAATTTATACAAACCTTTGATTTGTATCCTTACTCGGGATGGCATATACAATCAAATTTTCATCATTTAGGCGAAGCGCCGTTTGAATACAAACAGCCCTATTCAGATTACGATATTAAATCAGGCCCAATGGGATTTTTTATTGAATTTGATCCAGCGTCTCCTCCTAAAAAAGAAGCGAATGAATTCCGTATTATTCTTATAGGAGGTAGTGGTGCACAAGGCTGGGGTGGGCAGAAAAATGAAAATATGCTATACAAACAACTAGAGAATCAGCTTAATAATACATTAAGGGATACTGGTAAGTATGTAAGAGTCATTAACATGGCTATGGCAGGTGCTATCACTTATCAAAATTACATTGCGCTCAATAGGTGGGGGCATTGTTTGGAACCAGATTTAATCTTAAGTTACTCAGGTTATAATGATTTTGCGGAACCAGTGTTCATTGAAGGGACAGATGGTTTCCAGCATTTTAATCAACTGAATGGATTAGCCCTTGCTGTTCGAGGTAGTGAATTTCCACCGTCATTAAGGTTGCTCAAAAACATTTTCCCAAACATTATGACGAAAACAAATGCCGGTGCTGCACTGAAAGTATTTTTTTCTTCTTTGTATTTTCAAGAAAAAGCCAAAAAAGAGTATGCAGAAAACCGTAAGATTTGTTACGTATCACATTTAGATTGCTTGGAGAAGATTGCGATACCAATGTATGTACATGCAATGGAATCTATTAAGCGTGATTATATGGGAGTTCCGATTATGGTTGCATGGCAGGCAATATCCCCATCTAGACTAAACCAGAGTGAAAAAGAATTAGGCTATAATTTTTATAATAATATGTTTGAAACAGCAAAACAAAGACTGAATGGTTACATGAATAATCGATGGTATTTTATTAATATACATGGGATGTTTGAAAATAACCCACAACAATATATAGATGTTCATTTAGGAAATGAGGGGCATAGGATTGTGGCAGGTATTATTGCAGATGAAATTGAAAAAATAGTTAGAAACCAGCCAACATTCCCTTAAATACTCTAGTGTAGTGCGTCTTAAATAAGTTTACTTATGACTTTACACCGTAAAAGGATTCCACTATAATGTTAATTGATGAAGAAAGCGGACCCTATTCAGCTATCTTCCGAAGAGCGCTCAACCCTCAACGCTTGGGCCGGCG
>JACRII010000012.1 GCA_016235875.1 Planctomycetota bacterium | reverse complement strand
CGCAAGAGAAGGGTATTTCCAAACTTGGTTTGGATATGAACGAGTTAGACGAAAATCCATTAAGGAGGAGAGAATGAATATATTCGTAGGCAGTTTGTCGAGCGATACAACCGAAGAGGATTTGAAAAAGGCTTTTGAGGCCTTCGGGCAGGTAAAATCCGTTACCATCATAAAAGACATGTTCAGTCGTGAATCGAAGGGATTCGGATTCGTGGAGATTCAATCTAAGGCTGAAGCTCAGGCTGCAATCAACGGGTTGAACGGCACATTGTTAAAGGGAAAAGCGCTCAATGTTAATGAAGCCCGCCCGCGCCCGGAAGGACGCAAAGGCGGGAGGCGATTCTAGTTAACTGTTGAGGAATTTCAAACAATGAGTTCCTCCCCCTTGACTTCGTCGTGAGCTCAGTCGAACGATGGGGGAGGGTAGGTGGGGGTGAAGGAAAAATGTTGAGCACCCTCCCCTAACCCCTCCCATCCGTTGCTGTATTGCTGTAAATGAAGATGGGTTCCCTATTATAGATTATGATAACTGTAAGGGATACATGGTCGTGTTGAGGAATGTCCCGTAAAGGCAATAAAAAGGATGCAGAAGGTGCATGCGTGGTGCATGCAAGATATTCATACAATATATTGACAGATAATCATACATATGGTATTATTTGCTGAATAATTCAAGGAGGTGTTGTATGTATGATTTTTCTATTGCATTTGGGAAAAGAATAAAGGAATTACGGAAGCAGTTAGAAATTAGCCAGCAGAAGCTGTCCGAACTTTTGAATGTATCACGCCCTGCAATCTCTCAGATAGAGAGTGGAGAGCGAAAGATTTCTGCAGAGGAACTGAAAAAACTATCAGAAATATTCCATATTCCACTTGATAGTTTATTAAACTTAGAAAAAGAACCAGAGATTGTCCTGGAAGAGGTGGAAAAGAGAGAAGTAATAAAGCCGCGAATGAGAATCAACGTTCCCCAGAAAAATTTGGGCAAATTCAAAGAAGTTTTGCTTTACATCCTGAATAAAGTAGGCTCAAAATCCAATATAGGGGAAACGGTGATATACAAACTGCTTTACTTCATTGATTTTGATTTTTATGAAAAATATGAGGAACAATTAATTGGTGCGACCTATATGAAAAACAAATATGGGCCCACACCTGTAGAATTCAAGAAGATCATTGATAAGATGAGTGAGGATAAGGAAATTGAAAAAGTGAAAAGCAATTTCTTTGCCTACCCACAAACCAAGTACCTGCCTTTGAGAAAACCAGACCTTTCTCAATTAAAAGCCAATGAGATTGAAGTAATTGATGACGTTTTAAATAAACTTTCTGATATGACTGCTGCTCAAATCAGTGCATATTCCCATAATGACGTGCCGTGGTTAACAACGGAAGATAGAAAAGTTATTGAATACGAATCCGTTTTTTACAGGACACCGCCCTATTCGTTGAGGGAATACGGTGAAGATATTTAATGAGATTTGCCGTCTCCCTGAATTTGAAACTGACTTAAGGAAGCTACTCAAGAGATTCAAAACCCTTGAGGATGACCTGAAAATATTCATAGAGAAGCAGCTCAATCTTTACCACAAGTTAAAAATAGACAATAAGGGTATTTTCCAAATATCTAGTTTATCAATTGAAAACCCTAAAATCTACAAGGCCAAGAAATTTGCCTGCCGTTCTCTCAAAGGGAAAGGGGTTCAGTCTGGTATCAGGGTAATTTATGCCTATTTCGAAGAACAAGACAAGATCGAACTTATAGAAATTTATTACAAAGGGGATAAAGAGAATGAGGATAGGGGAAGAATATTAAGATATTACAAATAAAGAAAGTGAGTAATTTTTTAAAGTGAATACTATCACCAAGTTTAAAAGGGTAAAGCGTTAGAGAGGGAAAATTACTACTTTTTGAGGTTTGAATTAGTTATGAATATGAGCAAGTTTCTTGAACGATACAATATAGCATTAGAAACTGGTGAATGGTGGAACATCCAGTGGTGGAAAGATTATTATGATGATCAGAAGAGAGAAGAAATCGAAGATTCTTTTGAGGTTTTGAAAGTAATCTTTGATGCTAAATGGGTAAATGACCAAAGGGACCGTGTGATAACTATGACAAAAGAGTGGCTTAGAAATAATGAAGATATAGTCAAGAAGAACAATGAGTTGTCTTACCTAAAAGAAGAATTGGAAAAGGTATTGAAACCCTCAGAAGCTTACCAAATATGTGGTAGTATACTTGGATATTATCCTGTGCACCCTCTATTCAATGATTTATTTGCAGAAGGTAAATCTTATTTCGAATTTTTGGTGGCATTGGGTAGTGATCTGCTTGATGTAGGAGAGGCAGACTTGATGGGTGATTTGTACAATAGGCTTAAAGATACAAATAATTATGAAGGTGCTTATTTTGAACTGCGGATACTTGCTTATTTGAAACGTCGAGGATTTTCTATTCAAAGACACCCGCCATCTGGAATAGGCAAGAAAAAATGTGACATTCGAGTTAGCAAAGGTTCTGAAGTGCTTTTTGTTGAACTTAAAAATCTCCTTAAACCATCGGAAGTAAATAACAATATTTCGAGCATTTCATATAAACTCTTTCACGAAGTTATCTCTGAAATCCCAGGATCATACATGCTTCATCTTGAACTCTCCGAAATTTTGTGCGAGAAGGCCAAAACGAAAAAGGGGCAGAGAAACCTCTGGAGTTCGATTCCTATGATCGTCCAACAAATAAAGGAACATATTGCAAAGAGAATCAACAACGGGGAGTGGGGTTGCCATACGGTTCATGGATTAGCAGAGTATCATCTTTACCAAAGGCAAAGAGGAGGTTTGGGAGGACAAGGAAGATTTACTGGGTTGCCTCTTTTACAACAGGCAGAAGCTGATAAGATGTTTCGAAATGCTGTAAGGGATGCTGTGAACCAACTACCTCAAGATAAACCAGGGATTTTAATGGTAGAGCTACCTTTTTTTATAGATTCATACATGATAGGGTGTGGCTTATCCTCTCGATTTAAGAAAAATAAACAAAAGTATAAACATCTCTCCGCCGTGATACTCATGCATAATCGCATGGAACTAGTTCGAAATTCTTATGCTGTGCAAGATGTAACGAATTATGCTGCCATAAGAGATATTTTCATGCTTAGTGGTTAAAGATGTTTCGGTGTATTTTCATACCGTTTTGTTTCAGTGGGAGGACTCACCTAAACATCATATATTCTTTGAAGATATTCATTATTATACGGGTAAATAATGAAACAGATGTATGCTCCAGAAATACATCACCGCCGTTCAATAAGATTAAAAGGATACGACTATTCTCAGGCAGGGGCGTATTTTGTAACGATATGCGCCCATAAACGTAAATATTTGTTTGGCAATATTGTAAACGATGAGATGGCATTGAGCGAGTATGGTAAAATTGTTGAAAATGTTTGGTACAATTTAACCGGCCATTATCAGAATATTAAACTGGATAAATTCATTGTGATGCCTAATCATATACATGGTATCATTGTTTTAATAGATGTGGATATTGTAGGGGCAGGTTTGAAACCTGCCCCTACGGATTTAACAAAATATTACCCACTGTCTG
>JACRII010000008.1 GCA_016235875.1 Planctomycetota bacterium | reverse complement strand
ATAGATAGATAATGATCGGAGGCACCACAAAAAAATAAAATATGGCATCCAATCCTATCAATAACCCGGGCCCAACAGCCATACGGACAGCGCCAATATCGTTCGTAGCTCTTGACATGAGGTCGCCTGTCCTGTATTTCTGAAAGAATTTCTGGGAGAGCGTCTCAATATGCCCGAAGAAGGCCATTCGGAGGTCGTAATCGCACCGAAACGACGTCCCGATAAAATGTATCCGCCAAAGGTATCGACAGACACCCTGAGATAAACTCACCAGGATAAAAAGGCCGGAGAGTACAGCAATCTTCGAGAGATTCACCTCAGTCGAAAAAACATCTATTGCCTTTTTGATAATGAGCGGTGGAAAGATATTGATGATATCTACGGCAATCAGCGACAAAGTGCCGATAATGAAGTACCGCTTATACTTCTTGATAAAAACCCTGTAGACAATACTTTTTTCCCAAAACTCCCTTAACTTTTTAAATCCCATCTTTATTTCTTCAAAAATTATCTCTGTATTTTCATGAATTTGTTTATGCAATAGTAATCCATAAATACTACACAAAAAAGTTAATTTATCCTATTTAAAATCGTGCTTGATCCATAAATTTATTCAGATTTACCTTTACAAATGAGTCAAGTTTTTAGGTACAAAGACGCGGTAAGAAGTATGAGAATGATATTCATACCTCATACCTCCCTCATACTTCATACTTCTTACTTCTTACCTCCTGCCTCATCTGCGAAATCTACGCTTTCATGCGTTCCGTTCAGTCACTAAGTACTATCCCCAATTTTCTCTTATTTCTCCGTGTTCTCTGTGCCCTTCGTGGTGAACTATTACGAAACCATTGACTTCATTCCGCCCTTCTGCTAACCTATAAAAATGAATTTCCGGTTTACAAAGGAAGAACATCTGACCCGAAAGAAAGAATTCGAAAGGGTCTTTAATGAAGGTAAGGTATTCAAAAATAACGAGGTCGTATTTTATGTCATCCCGAACGACTTCCTGCATTCCCGCCTGGGATTGGTAGTAAGTAAAAAAGTGGGGAATTCTCCGCGGCGCAATCGCGCAAAACGCTTGCTGAGAGAGGCATACAGGCTGAATAAACATTTACTTAAAACACATGTCGACATTATCGCCATTCCGCGACATCCTTTTTCATCTGATCTGAAACTTTCGGATGTCGAAGACAGATTTAAAAAGTTATTACTCCAAATTAATGAGACCTTTACCCATGAAGTTCATCATCGTTAAACTACTCAAGGTATATCAATTTATTATTTCTCCTCTTATACATCCTTCCTGTCGTTATGATCCTACCTGTTCTCAATATATGATCGATGCAGTAGAAAAAAAGGGCATAGTGTGGGGTGTTTGCCTTGGAATATGGCGTGTACTAAGGTGTCATCCTTTTGGCGGTTCCGGGTATGATCCGGTGAAATAGGACACACACTACGCAGATTAAACAGCTTAAAAATCTTTGTTTAATTTCAATGTAGGGGTTGAAAATCTTCAACCCCTACAATTTGTTGGTAAAGGCAGCCTAATTCGTCTTTTTCGATAATTCTTCGTATAGCTTGAGTTCGTTATTTGCTTCCTCTTCCATCCCCTTCTTTCGATATGCGAACTCAAGGTTTTTGTGGGTCATTGCCATCGTTGAGTTTATTTTAACAGATTTTTTTAATTCATCAATTGCTTCGTTAAACATTCCTTTTTCTGAGTAGGCTACACCGAGATTATTATGGGTAATCGCATCGTCTGGTCTTTTCTCAAGTACCTTGAGATATTCTTTGATGGCATCATCGAGTTGTTTTTTCTGCGCATATGCAAATCCTAAGGCATAATGTGCTTCTGCAAAATCGGGTTTTAATTCAACGGCCTTTTGCCAGGCAAAAACAGCCGCATCAGGCATGTTGCTTCTTGCGTACAATGCACCCAGATTATAGAGCGTTTCCGGATCGTTTGGGTAGAGTTCCAACACGGTTTTGTATTCCTGTATCGCCTCTTTTGATAACCCTTTTTTGTGATAGGCAACGGCAAGATTGTAATGTGCTTCTCTGTTAGATGGGTCTATCCTTAATGCCTTTTTATATTTTGTCAAGGCCTCGTCAATTTTACCCTGACTGTCCAGGAAAACGCCCATACGGTTGTAATAATCAGGGTCTTGTACGCCGCAACCTCCAATAACGAATACAATTAAAAGAAGTAATAATGAAATATATCTGGGATATGAACTAAGACGCATAATTTTTTATCCTCTTTTCCTTTGCCAATTAGATATAACAAGGCTTATCTACGTTTTTTTCATTTTAATATGTAGATTACTATACTTCAATCTAATTCTCTTTTTTGTAAGTTGTTAGAAATCG
This sequence comes from Planctomycetota bacterium, assembly GCA_016235875.1. Taxonomy (GTDB): domain Bacteria; phylum Planctomycetota; class Brocadiia; order Brocadiales; family Brocadiaceae; genus Wunengus. Next base: position 20,715 of record JACRII010000008.1, on the reverse strand, counting down.
TGACGAGTGGCGAATGACGAGTGATGCAGAAATTGCCACCCGTCACATGTTCCTCGTCACTTGACTTTGTTTTTCACTCCCCGGTTGCGGCTCGCTGTTCTGTGGAATGATGTTGATTTTTTTCATATTACGGCTATAATTTAATCCGATTTATAAATATTATTATAATACAATGCGCCCGTAGCTCAGATGGATAGAGCAACGGTTTCCTAAACCGTAGGTCAGACGTTCAAATCGTCTCGGGCGCATTAAATGTGGTGATTGTCATGATAGATTTGCATACGCATACATTGTTTTCGGATGGCGTTCTTTTACCGGCAGAATTGATTCGGCGTTGTGAGGCAAAGGGATTTCGTGGGCTGGCGATAACGGATCATGTCGATTATTCCAATATTGATTTTGTAATACCCAACATTTTAAATGCCTGCAGGGAAATAGGGTCGGTTTCAAAAATCAAGGTACATGGAGGAGTTGAACTAACCCATCTTCGTCCTGAGCATATAAAGTCTATGGTGAAACGGGCCAGAGAATTGGGTGCATTTATTGTGCTGGTTCACGGTGAAACGATTACAGAGCCCGTGTTACCTGGGACAAACCGGGCAGCCATAGAGGCAGGCGCTGATATTCTGGTCCATCCGGGTCTCATAACAGAATCCGACGCAAAATTAGCCAAAGCTCACGGCGTGAGGCTTGAGGTTTCCGGCAGGAAAGGCCATGCCTATGCAAATGGACATGTCGTCAAGATGGCAAAAAGGGTTGGGGCAAAACTTGTCTTTGGTTCTGATTCCCATACACCTGACGACTTGTTAGACCGCAATCGTGCCGAATGTATCGCTCGTGGAGCAGGTCTGGAAGAGAAAGACATTCAGGAAATTTTTAAAGAGGCAGAATCTTTAATTGGTTTATAATTAAAAGAAAGAAGAAAAAATGAAAGAAGCTACTTTACATGTATTGAGAACGTTGAATAAATATAAGGTGATTATCGTCATAGGTATTGGTGTTGCCATTGCTCTTGGCGCAGGTGCTGCTTATTTTACCACTGCGAAAACCCGAAAGACAGAAACTGTTTGGCAAAGCTTGTGGAAAATAAATAATGACCTGGCAATGTCGATACAGAAACAGGATAAGGAAGGGAAGGAGAGAATTGCAGCGTTAAATACGGCGGCTGATGCTTATAAATATATTCGTGATAATATGTCTTCTTCCAGCGCCATGCCATGGGTGTTGTACCAGCTAGGGAATGTTTATTATAGCCTGAAGAATTACGATGAAGCGGTCCGCACGTATAATGATTTCCTGGATAGATATAGCAGCCATCCGCTTGCACCCATTGCGAAACAGTCTTTGGGATACGCCTATGAGGAGAAAGGACTTTTAAAAGAAGCCGTTAAACAATTCGAAGATATTTTAGCTGCCAATAGCAACCTTTTTGCCGCACAAGAAGGATGGGATGCAGGTCGTTGTTATGAGAAATTAGGCCAAACAAGCGACGCAGTTCGCTTATATACAAAAGTGGTAGAACTCTCCCCAAATAGCAACTGGGCTACCATGGCACAATATCGTTTGTCTGCGATTAAATAACATGCAACAGGAAGCCCCACAAATAAAGGAAGTAACCTTTGATATAAAGAAGGCATTTGAAGATAGAAGGATTGACAGATACCTTGCCTCCCGTCTCCCCGACTACTCAAGGACATTTCTTCAGAAATTGGTAAAAGAGGGCGCCGTACTGGTTAACGGACGCACCGTCAAAAGCAGTTATGATATTCAAAAGGGCGACTTTATTTCCGTCCGTGTGCCAGTCCTTGAAGAAAGCAAGATCGTTCCAGAAGATATTCCCATAGACATTGTTTACGAAGACGATTATTTGATGCTCATCAACAAGCCGTACGATATGGTTGTACATCCGGCCGGCAGGCATCATTGCGGGACGGTTGTTAATGCCTTAGCTTTCCACTGCCAAAACCTTTCCCAGGTCAACGGGCCGTTAAAAGCAGGTATCGTTCACAGGCTGGACAGGGATACAAGCGGGATTATGTTGACGATCAAGAGCGACGCTGTCCATTCACAAATTGCCATGCAATTTGAAAAAAGATCCGTCAAGAAGGAATATCTTGCTGTGGTTGAGGGTGAGTTGATGTTTGATTCTGACGAAATTAGTTTGCCCATAGCAAGACATATAATTGATTCCCAAAAAATGGCAGTAAGGCACGATATTGGGAAAGAAGCCGTGTCCATTTATGAAGTGATAGAGCGTTTCCGCGGGTATACCCTCGTAAAAGTAATGCCTAAAACGGGAAGAACACATCAAATTCGCGTACATATGCGGGCGATAGGACATCCCGTCGTTGCTGATTTTATGTATAGCAGCCAGGAATCATGTTATCTTTCGGATTTATTGCAGAGGGAACGGGAAGAGGGGGAGCTGCCCATCATAGATAGACAGGCGCTTCACGCCCACAGGATCGAATTTTTCCATCCCATCCATAACAAGAAAATGGAATTTGAAGTAGACCTTCCTGAGGATATCTCCGCCCTTGTAAACACATTAAGGGATGTGAGACCATACAGAAATTAATTCATTGATTTTTATTGGTTTGACGCTATAATTTGAATTGTTTCATAATTTTACATAAGGAGGCATAAATATGTTTAGTATGCCAGGCGGTTGGGAATGGCTCATCATCCTGATTGTGGCGCTTCTGATTTTCGGTAAAAGACTCCCGGAGGTAATGAAGTCCTTGGGTCGGGGCATCGTGGAATTTAAGAAAGGTGTCAAAGGAGTCGAAGAAGAAGTAGAAGATTCCAGCAGTAAAACCACGAAGAAGATAGAGACTGAGAAAGACACCGCAAAACAGGAAAATAAGTAACTTGGGAATTTCGTGATTTGCGATTTTAGACTTCGTCGTGAGTCTTCGGCGTGAGCTCAGACGAACGCTCAGTCGAACGATTTATGATTTGGGATTCAATAAAATCGTAATTTGTAAATCGTAAATTTTGTCAGATTCTAAATAGTTGTTTAATTTTTAATTAAGATTAAAACAGGAGTAATTATTATGAGAGACAAGAGAAGACAAAGGTTATCGTGGCGCAGCAAGCGGGCGAATCATGGGAAAATGGGGTGTAAGGGTAGAAGGGTTGGAAGATATAAGTAAATCTTGAACACACTGTCATAGGCTGGCAGCATGCAGCTTATGGAAGTGGAAACAAACACCTACATTAGTCAAAGTCAAGAAACATAAAGCCACTCACAAATGAGTGGCTTTTTCTTTTTGTACTGAAAGAAAGTGGATACGATACAATAGGACGCAGATTAACGCGGATAAGCACAGATAAAAGAATCACAAGTTAGATTTTTTGTCTAACTCACACAACGGGAGAATAATAGATTTTCTTTATACTGTTTAGAAATCCGTGTTCATCCGTATCCAACTGCAATTTTTAGGTGTAATATTATGCCGATACTATCCTCGGGTATTTACCGTAATTCTACCGTGATCTGCTTGACATCCACCATGCCATGCGGTAATATGCCGTTAATTATAGAATAAAGATAAAAATGAATTCGGTGAATAAAGAATTAAGTAATTGAAACGTAAATAATATGAGAGTCTATCTTGACAACTGCTGTTTCAATCGTCCATTTGACGATCAATCTCAGCTTAGGATCAGACTTGAAACTGAAGCAAAATTAAAAACTCAAGAAGAAGTTCGAGCAGGAAATCTAAAGCTGGCATGGTCATACATATTGGATTATGAGAATGGTAAAAATCCATATGAAGACAGAAAATTCCGAATCAGAGGATGGAAAAAATATGCTTTAACAGACATTAAAGAAGATGCTGAAGTAATTAAGAAAGCGAATTTATTGAATCAAAAAGGATTTAGAAAATTGGATTCATTGCATATCGCATGTGCCATTATCTCGAAATGTAACTACTTTCTTTCCACGGACGACAAAATCATAAGTTTGTCGAAAACATTGGAGGAGAAAATAAAAGTAACTGATCCTATAGGTTTTATAAAGGAGGTTTTATCATGATTACCGACACAGAAATAAGGATAAAGGGACTAAAGGCCCTTACAGAATCTCTTGGTGATGTTGAAGCGGAACGGTTTATTTCTCTTATTCAAAGAGAACCATTTGATTATACAAAATGGCGTCAAGGTTTGGATGAAGACTTATCGATAGAGGAAATTAGCAAAAGGGCAATGGCGGTAAGAAATAAAAATACCGAACAATAGCATACAGCCTACACGAAACAGCAGCTTTTATTCCAGCGCTGCTATGAATATCTTATTGTGACTCTACCAGTTATTTACATATCAAACAATTATCTGAATTCAGCATAACAATAAAGAGTGTAATATTATGCCGATACTATCTTCGTGTATAAGCCTAATTCTGTTATGATTTGCTTGACGTTCACCGTGTCATACGATAATATGCCGGCAATTATAGAATAAAGGTAAAAATAAATGTTATGTTTTCAATCATAAAGGTACGTTGATTGTGGAAAAACAACAAGAGATTCTAACAGCATTCTTTCAAAATATTTCATATGGGATATTTGAACTCCTAATACATAGAGATGAAAAAGTAATTGATCAGGTAAACACCATAATCAAAACAATATTTGAAACTTTTTTTATTAATAAATATAAGGACAAGTACGAATATTTTCTAAAAAATGCTATTCAAGGATTAAAATATAACATTGTTTTAATCTCTAAAGATAGTGTAGATGTAAATCTGCTTAGAGCAGTATTTTATGAACTCGAAAAATATAACAGGGGATTGCCAAAGAAAGAGATAACATACGATTCTGATATTTTAAAACAGATCGAAGACATAAACACTAGTTTTAGAAAGACCTATTCTACTTTAAGAAAGCAAAATGATACTTTAATTAAGGAACTAAATGGATTATTAGATGCATTAAAGAAAAATGTAAAAAAATTATCTGAATATCAGATAGACCTAGTAAAGAATCCAAAAAACCGTAACTACCAAGTCTTTATTAGTCACAATTACCTGGATAAACCTTTGGCAAGAAAATTATCAAGTGAATTAGAAAGGTATGGGATCATAACGTGGCTTGATGAGAAGGATATAATGCCAGGGCAATCAATACCCGATGAAATTACAACAGCTTTAGAAAATTGTACACACTTCATATTGATATATTCTGAACATTCAAAGGATAAGCCTTGGGTTAAAACAGAGTTGAATAGCATATTAATGAGAAGGAATTCTTCATCGGAGAGACTACCGATTATCATACCTCTGTTGCTGAACAATCTTTTGCCTCCGAGATTGATTTCCGAGGTCAAAGGGATAGATTTCAACAATTTTGGACAAGGGATTAAACAATTATATAAAGCATTTGATATTGACAAAGACGAAGTTATTTCCCTAACAGAAATTTTCAAGCTGATACGAAATGCAGATAAGCTCTCGGAGGCTGTAGGTTGGTGTTTCCATGCCGATTTTTTCATGTCAATCGACTCTGACTATTTTTGGGATTTTGTCGAATGTGAGGACTTTATAAACAACTTCCACTTGAAGCCAAATAATTTCGATAAGAAGCATTTTATTTTCAACGCAATATCCTATCATAATGAATATATGCAGCCTCATTTTGATGATGAATTTTTTATATTTGAAAGAAGCGGTAAAATTGGTTTGTACATCGTTGAAAAATATATTGAAATATTGCAGAGGATTATCAAATTGATTTAAAGATATTTTAAAACATAACAAGCGAGTGGTAAGGACGCTCGTTCCTCGCGCCTCACACCCGTTGCGTTATACCCAATCAAATTAAAATTGATAAATATACATGGGTGTCCCTTTACCCCTGCTTGCCCCTGCGTAAGATGCAACAATCGGCAGAGCATAGACCTATAATCTTTTTCTGACATGTCACGGTGCAGAAGCTTTACACCACCCTTTATAAATACCCAGTGGCACTTTACCCCCGCAAGGCTGCGAATGCCTTCTTTCTACGCTAGGCACCCTGCAATAGTAATGAACCGCACACGAACAATTTTCACCGCCGCAGTCACACTTTAATGGTGGTTGTACAATCCGGTTGTCGCAGTCTTGGGCCGGAATGTTGGGGCAGGCATTAGCTGTGTTGCAATCACAGTTACTCATGCCACACGCAGGGTTACACGCAACGGGCGCTCTGATGGCTACACCACAAGGTCTGTGATTCACGCGTCCTGCATTCAGACATACCTCCGTCGGTCCGCAAACGCTGTCGTTACACCATACTTTACGACAAACACACCGCTGTGTTCTAGTACTGCCATCACACTGGCAATCTCCACCCGGACAGCTACCTAATCCACACTGGCATGGTACCCGTTTAGCCACATCTTCAACCTGAGTATGGAAACAACCCATTGACAACCCAATTGTAATCAGTGCCGCTATAACAACCTTTATACTGGCTTTCATGTATACCTCCTTTTCCCGTCACCATTTCGTCAGATATTATTGGCAACGCTACAACTACATATTAAAATTTTTGGGAAAAAAACAAAGCAGATTAACAAATTATTCTGTGGCATGCGTTTCATTAAACCCTTTTCCTGTTAAAAAATGGCACCCCAGCAGGATTCAAACCTGCGACATCTGGCTCGTTGATAGGAAATTGCTTTTTCCTTAAGAATGACAGTAAAACAAAAATGAAGCAGATTGCAAGCTTTTTTTAATTTTTTCAGCAAAATTAAAAATAAACAATGACAGAAGCCAGGAACATATGGTCGTTGAGGTCGAAATCTGCTCCTGAGAGACCGAAGTCTTCACCGTCGACGTCGTTTGCCCGCCGGAACTGGTAAGCGCCATCGAGGCTGAACCGTTTGAATGTAATTCCACTCCCTACGCTAAATCCGTACACATCCGTGGGATCGTCCAACGATGGGCGGGGGTCGTAGAAAAGTCCGCCGCGCACGGGGATGATTACCTTTTTCCCGAATATCAAATATTCCGTACCGCACCTTACCGCATAGGTATCGTCAATATCCCTGTCTGTGGATACGCCTCCCAGGGGACGCGACTTGTTTCCGTCTTCATCTTCTTGTTTAAACTCAGACCAATCAGTCCACGTTACATCCATCGAGAATGACAATGCATCGTTATAACGGAAACCCAGCCCCAAACCCAGTGACATAGGATAATCTACCTCAAAATTTTTTCTCTCACGACCAGTAGATTGTCCAAAGGTAGAAATGGATGTAAAATCGGTAATACGATCTACATCGGCCGTATATGGTGTATCGAAAACAGCGCCAAAGGTGAGGAGTTTGTCCTCTTTCTCCCATACGTCCCAGAGTATGCCGGTTGTCACGTTAATTGCCTGAAAATTCTTGAACGTGGTGTCTGAGTCGTATGTGCTCGTAACGTTAGTGCCAGCAAGGGTACCAACGCCAGTTGACCTGGTTGACTGTTTCCATGCATAGTTCCCGAAAAATTCGTCCGTATAAAAATTTATAGCCACGCCTACAGATAATTTTGGTACCACCAGCATCGAAATAGCAGGAGTCAATGCCCCAATTCCTCCTTTTGATTCGAAGTCTATGTTTTGCTTGTAATTTAATGAAGGAGGCGTACGGTCTTCGGTTGTCTGTTTGAAATCCAGGTTCATGTGGAAGTCGTATATCTGCTGGTAATTCAAGGCAGCTACAAAGTTTTTCCTAAATACCCTGAATGGGTAGGCAACGCTTGCATAGTTCAGGTCGCCGCGAGACACCGCTCCGTCTCCGAGCGACCAGCCGGTGCTGCCGGGATCGAAATCCTGCTGTGTCGACAGGAAAGAACCGACTACGGAGAGTTCCGGCCTTTCCAATTGCATCAAAGCTCCGGGGTTCCACGATGCAGCCGTTGCGTCATCTGCAACGGCAATAAATGCGCTTCCCTGACCTATAGCCCTTGCGCCGGAGCCTACAGGAAGCGGGGTGGCGTTGATGTTTGGAGGGGTAAGCGAAAACTGGGCAAAGGAGGTTTGGGCCAGAGGTAATACAATGAAAAGAAACATCGGTATAAAAAGAATGCGTTTGTGTTTCATAATCAACACCTGTTTCGTGTTTAGAGTTTCGAGTTTCTTGTTTAGAGTTAATTACTTTTTGTATTTCTGCCCCTTTTTGCTGGTTCACTCGTCCTCGATTGAACCAAAATGTTTCGGTTCAGGCTACAAGCCCTGAACCAGCACAGGGCCAAGTTGAGGACAGGTCTGGATTCCCGCTAAAGCTTGTCCTCGCATGATATTAGCGGGGAGCCTGCGGGAATGACAAGCCTTATATTTTTATGTCTTGGTAACAAAAGAACAATTACGATTATTTCGTTATTACAAGGTCTTTCTTTTCTACCTTTTCCGTACCTTTCGAGCTTATTATCTTTGCAAAGGCGGTTTCGGGCTGTACCTGTACTACCCTGGCAACGGTGTCGAGCGGCTCTTTTAATACAAGTTCCCCTTCCCTGATTTCCCTGAACAACAGCAACTTCATGCCTACGCCAACGCCGCTTTTCGCGCCGGTATTAACGTGGAATCCATTGCCGGAGACGTGAATAACATTCCCTTCAATCATGGGAAACTGCCGTTTCATCTTTAATGACAATCCATGCATAAGCCATTCAAGATTTTTTATACTCTTATCTTCGTCGTATACATCGGCATTCGCAAGCACCCGCGTTGTTTCCGTGTCCACCAGTCGTAATGTAACGTTAATACCTTTGGCGTCTTCTTCCACAGCGCCAAATAACATACCCTCAGCCGCACGAATCTTGCCAATCTTGATGGCGGCATCCGGTGATGTGAGTTCGGTGTTGCTGATCTTCTGCTCATGGAGAATTTCTTCGAGCTTTGTTCGATCTCTTTCAACGAAGTTAAATCTCTTCGGCTCTTCGTCGAATGCCTTGAGCAGCATGGAATATATGGTTTCTGAGGGCACGCCTTTTTCTGTAAAAATCCTTAATGGCAGCAGCGCAACGGTATATCGGGCATCAGTCTCAAGAAGCTCAAAGGTCTTTTTCGTAACCTTTACCGGTGGAAGCTGTGTTTCGTTGCCTTGGGCGTCGACAGCTTTCACAGTAATGGTGTTTTCCCCTTCATTCAGCGTTAAAAAATGATTGAAGAAGACGTGCTTTCCGGGACGAATTTCTAATGGATTTTGATTCACGTAGAGTTTTGCAACCCCGACGTCATCATGTGCATCTCCGCTAAAGAAGAGGTTTGCATCGTAAACAATAACCGATTTTATATCGGTATGTATTGTAGGAGGAACTGTATCCTTTGCCGTGCTTTGTGGAAGGGTTTGTTCTGGTTTTTCCTCTTCCCCATTGTTTTCGTCAGGCTCAGGAGAGTCCTGGGGAGACGATTGCGATACATCAATATCCTGAGAAGCCAATAATGACTTGATGCTGGATTTATCAAATTTACTTGCGGCCATTAAGATGGGTTTATTTGTTGAATGATAGACGTATTTAACGTTATTTTGCGTGCCTTCTGGCCATAATGAGGCTTTTGTGTCTACCTGCTGTTTGCCTCTTGTTTCATTTCCTGCTATATCGACGACCTTAAATGAAATTTTATTACCGTCTGTCAAAGCAATATCCTCATCAAAATGATCTTCTCTATGTGAATGAATATGCACTTCGGTATCGTTAATGTACAGTTCCTTTAAACCGTAATCATCCACAACCGTCCCTTTTACTGAGGCTATTTGCTTACCGTCCTTTTGATGTATCCGGACATCATCCAGATATAAAATTGGAGGATGTATGTCCCGTATCACCGTGAGATTTTTCTTTGTGCTTTTTCCCGTAAGGTCTGATGCTTCCAAACTAATCACATTTTCGCCGGGCTGGAGGGGCACGTCTTCGCTAAAGTTGATGTTCTTTTCAGCAAGCTCGATAAATAACTTTTTCCCCTGAATAAGGATATTGTTACAATTCGCACAGCAGTCATCAGAGACGACCCCTTTTAGGTTTATTATGGGTGTATTTACAAATTCACCATCTGCGTGCGATGATATTTTAAACTGAGGCGGTTCCTGGTCGCTCTTGGTAATCTTCAGGATTGCCTCATTGCATTTGTTCAGATAAAATTTGGTCCTGGCGGAATCTGCAGTGGAAAGTGATGCTTCCAGTTCCTTTTTGGCCTCTTCATACTTTCCCTGATTATAGTAAACAATCCCCAGTTCACGGTGTGCAAAATATTCCCAGAAATGGAGGCCGTAACTCCTGGCGGAACGTTCGTCCCTGCTTCTGAGGCTGATGGATTTTTTGAAATCCTGTATGGCTTCGTCATAGTACCCGCCATCGGCATACCAGCGGCCGCGTACGTAATGGTTCCACCACTTGCCACGGTAAAGATTAAAGTCCCTGGCTATTTCTTCTTTCGAAGGACCGGGTTTAAAATAGTCTCGCCAGTTATCCGTACCAATATTGGATACCGTGGCGCAACTTACAAACGTCGGTAACAATAACGACATTAAGGCAACGAATTTTAATTTTTTATAATCCATGGTATCTTTCTGAAAATACGTGTTTTCCTTATTTAGAAAAAGGCACTAAAGTATTGCTATGAAAACGTTTCTCTTCTCCATTTTTATGCTGACATGTTTTTTGCAAATTTTTCACAACCCCCTCCACCCCCTTTACTAAGGGGGTGGAGGGGGTTGTTTCTCTGTGGCTGCTATTCATTTAAAGCCCGTAACCCGGTTCAAAATATCTAGTTCAATCATTCGACTGAGCGCTCACGACGAAGTCTGCAAGACTGAACCAACTTTGAGATTGTCTTAACTCCGCCATTCATGGCGGAGGTGTGAAGGTATACAAAAAATGGCTTCAGCCATGACTTCTAAAATTGAACTTCCTCATGAACTCTTCATACTCCTCCATAAACGTACCTTTCTTGTGATGCTCTTCCTGGTTCTTAATATAATTCCTCAATATAAATCTCTTTCTCTTTTGCATTTTCTTTTATGTGATGAAACAAGTTCTTTTGAGTATCTTTAGAAAGAACGTGTTCGCGGTTCTTTGTACCCCATACGGCATGTCTCCATACTTTGACGTATGACATAACTTCTCTTCATTCATGGCTAAAGCCTGTTTCGTTTCTGTTCTCTAACCTCAGGCTGAAGCCTGAGGTTAATTCAATGTTCAGGAATTTCAAATAATTTAGTTCCTCCCCCTTGACTTCGTCGTGAGCTCAGTCGAACGATGGGGGAGGCTAGGTGGGGGTGAAGGAAACAAACAGGTCACCCTCCCTTAGTCCCTCCCATCAAGGGAGGGATTATCTTTAATTCGTGTAGTCGCCAAAGGCCTAATTTAATCCCCAACATCCTCTTAATTCTCTGCGTTCTCCGCGCTCTCGGCGGTGAACTATCACCTATTTTACAATTTCCGTTTTGCAGCAATCTTTTCCCTGATTTTTGCAGCGACATCACTCGCTACAGTTTTCAGATTCTCATCGCTCTTAAAGGCATATTCAAGCGTGTCAACAAGGGTTGTGGCGGTATCCACGATTTCCATCCTTAAAACAAATTGATCTGGTGTGTCGCCAGCGGTAACCCCGCCAAAACAGAGAAACGCCGCCCCCTGTATTTTCCCTAAACTGATTCTAAACATCTCATCGGCAAGGATTGAACCGCTGAGCCTTTGTTCCCTTAAAATTTCCTCCTGGAATTCCAGATCTCTTTCTACAACACTCAAACCCTTTTGACTGACCAGCGCATCGATAATCCTTTGCCGAAACCTTTCCATATCACGCCTGTTTGACAAGAGACCCATTTTTAAGGTAAATTCTTTGATAGATATAGGCACGACTTGCGGAACTTCCACAAGCTCGGGTTTCTTTTCTTTAGGCTTTTGGGCAACCTTTGGTTTTTCTTCCTTAGTTTGTTCCTTTACTACTGCCTCTAATTCTTTGATGAGCGCCTCAATGTTTTCTTTTGTTTTTTGTTTATCTCCTTTATCACGTGCAGACTCAGCGTATTCCAGTTGAGTTCCGCTGGAAGTAAAAGGTTCTGTCTTTGCGGCTTCCCTTTTTTCGCCGTCTGTCAATTCGTAGTAGAAGTCCGTCGTTTCCTCCGGATTGACAAATATCGTGCCTGTCACTTCGGCATAACCTTTCTTTTTTATGGTTATGGGATAGGCACCGCTCACCAGTTTGATGCTTAATGGACTTGTACCGACTTCCTTCCCATTTACCAATACACTTGCCCCTTCCTGGCTTGTGCCGATTTGAACGGTTCCAAAACGAGGCGCAGTGGTTGTTTGTCCTTTTTCCTCCGGAGAAATTTCTATACCCGGAAAACCCAGCGGAAGGTTATTGTCGAAATTTCCTGCGGTATCAGGATGCTGTGCGTTCTGAGTTGCGCGCTTAACCTTTTCTTCGAGAAAATCGAATGACTCTGCGAGGGTTACGATGCCGTTTTTGTTTCCTTCCACATCCGCTTTTCCTTTCATTCCTTCCAGCAAATAGTAAGTAAATGCCCCGTGCCCGCCACCCCACAGGCTGGATTCCATAGATAATTCGCCTGCCCGGCTTGCGCTTACTATTCCCCAGCCTTCCCTGGTTGATTTGAGTTCCGAGAGGGCGATGTTCACGGTATTGGAAAATCCCCTCGTGCCCACAGCGCCTTCAGTTAAACCTGCGCTATGACAGGCATCGGCAAAGAAGATCAGCCTCTTTGCAGAGATGTATCGCTTCATATCGGTATTGACATTTTCCATGTGATACGCCGTTGCGGACAGACTGTCGAGTTCAGAATCATGCATCAGTAAATAGATATTATTGGGACGGTCAGGTTCGGGTTCGCCATGACATGCCATAAAGATAACAACAAAGTCCGTATCAATTGCTTTTTTAAGAAAATTGGTAACGGCCAGTTTTACTTTTTTCAAGGTTGCCTGTTCGTTTTTTAAGAGCAGGACGTTTTCCTTGTTAAAATTGCCGCCGATAGGGCTGGTTATAAAGTCATAAAAAGCCTGGGCATCAGCGTCGGCATATTTCAGGTCGGGTATTTTTGTGTCTTTATAATCTGATATGCCCACCACGACTGCATAACGCTGGATATGATTATCTTCAAAATATTGTTTAGGCGATAATATACCGCGAATAAACTGACCTCCGGCGTGTGCGATATCCTTGTCGTGCGATATTACACTCCCTTCCTTTTTATCGGTAATAATCTTTTTTTCTTGCGGCTCTTTTATTACGGTTACCGTCCCTTCCCTTACCATACTTTTGTCTGTGCCGATTTCTATAATCGCTTTGGATTTATATTCTTCTTTTTTCCCGCCTTTAAAATAGACAATCGTGGCGCTTGCCTGATCCTCGATTTCGAGGATATCGCCTTTTTTCAGTTCCATTGCCTTTTTTGCCGCTTCCTTTTTATCCCCACGAAGAAGCCATACTTTCCCGGAAACAGCCTTTATCATACCGGCTTCAGGCGACTCTGTATCTTGAGAATATAAGCAGGCAGTAAGATTGAACAGACATAAAAGCATTATGGGGATTATCGGAGTAAAAATCAAACGGTATTTTACATAAACTCTTCTATATAACTTCATCGCATTTTTCCTTTCCTATTGATAAAATCCGGAACTCAGGAACTCATGAATGATATTTTAATTGTACAGGAATTTTCATTTTAATTAAGTAGTAGGGGCAGGTTTCAAACCTGCCCCTACATTACCCACCTAGCCTCCCCCCTCCCCCTTTCTCCCTCTCAGTGAGGGGGACAGGGGGAGGAACAATAGTTTGAAATTCCTGAACATGGACTTAGTTCTTTTAGGTTTCAACCCGATAAAGCTTAATGGGCTGTGTTTTACCACGCAGGGTAATATCTTTTTCCGGCGTAATATTATCCAGAATTTTTAACCGGGAAAAGGTTTCTTCTGTTATCAGGATATTTGCTTTAAATTCCTTAGTGAGACCTTCTACACGGGATGCCGTGTTTACCGTGTCTCCTATTATCGTATATTCCATTTTGAGTTTTGAACCAATGTTTCCCACGACGGCTTCCCCCGAATGGATTCCAATGCCTATACGCAGGGGCACATCGAGCATAAGTTCTTTATTAAGCACATCGAGCCTGGTTATCATTTCTATTGCGGAATTTACCGCCAGCGCTGCGTGTTCTTCCCGTGGTATGGGGGCGCCAAAAAAGGCGAGGATTCCATCCCCGATATATTTATCGAGGGTGCCTTTATTTTTTAGTATGACGTCGGCCATCATGGCAAAATATGAGTTTAAAATTGACACGACCTGCCGCGGGTCTCGTTTTTCTGAAAGCGCGGTAAATCCGCGGATATCGGCAAAAAGTACCGTTACCTCGACGCGATTACCTCCTAAAGGTATTTCGCCTGGATATTTTAATAATTCCTCGACTACTTCTTCGCTAACATAATGCTTAAATATCCTCTTGATCCTTCTCTTTTCTTTATCTTCAATGGTGTATCGATAGGTAAATACCGCTGTGTAAGTAAGCGGGATAGCGTCTAATGGACAAATCATGTCCAGATGAATATTATATTTGCTGAAGAGAAAGATACAGAAGTTAGCGTAGCCTGCTGCAACAGCAAATGCAACAATGCCGCCGGCGATAGGTGACAGCTTAAAAGAGGTAAAACTGGTCAAAACGCCCAGAAACAAAATTATCAAAATGGTCTGCCAGAATTCTGGTGAGACGATAAAACGTCTTTCCAGTACCGTATTGATTACGTTTGCGACAATTTCAATGCCAAGTGTCTGGCGTGTCCCTGTGTAATATTGTGAACGGTAAAAGGGCGTGGGTTTGAAGTCCTGACTGTAAATATTCCCGGGGCCTATTAAGACAATTTTGTCTTTGAAATTTCTTTTGAAAAAATCGGTCTTTCCCTGGCGTGATAATTGCCAAACCTTATAGAACGACATGATAGGGAATGTGCCGCTTGGGCCTGCAAAATTAATAAGCATTTCGTTATAAGAATTGACGGGGATTGCGTAGTCACCCACCCTGATATGGTCTCCTTTTTTCTCAATAGTGCTGTTTAAATACTTTGCGATAACTTTTAATCCAATATATGCATAGATATTGCTTTCTGTATCGTTCAGCAGCAATGTCTGCCTCCGAACGCAGCCGTCATTGTCAATGGTCAGGTTTGAAAACCCAATGTTATCCGGTTCTGAAGCGTATAGATATCGAGAGAGAGGATTTATAGCCTTGAGACCGCCTATCGTGTTATCCCATCGTAGTAAATTAATCATGATTACATTCTGTGCCTCCATTAAGGCATCTGCCATAATACCATCAAGGTCTTCTCCTTCGACCTTTTTTAATGCGATGGTCTGGAGAAAATCAAGCCCTATAGACTTTGCTCCACCCACAGCCACAGCTTTAATAATATCGGCAAAATAAGGACTCCAAAAAATAAACGGGTCCTTAATTTTATCCAGCGCCTCCTCATCTGTTCCAATAATAACAATCTTATCACTTGTGGGAATAGTGCCCCGGCACAAAAACCTAAAATCCAAACTCTTAAGTTCAATTCCTCTCAGCACTCCCGTATTCAGCAGGATGGTCATTATCCCACCGCACCCAAGACCGATAAGGATTATGGATATATAACGCCTAAAAGAGACCGCCTTCACATTGAGGTGTGGTATCATTGTGTAAACATTATTTTTTCTTTTTAAGCCTGAGGTTTAATTTTTTGTCCTGTCCGGCCGCGAGCTTGATGTTCTTTTTGTACCTACTGTAACCGCTTTTTTTGGTGGTCAGCAGGTATTTCCCGGATTCCAGATCGGTGAACGAGTAACTGCCGGCGCTGTCGGTTATCGCCGTTTCTGTAAAAGACCTTTTCTTGATAGTTATTGTTACACCTTCCAATGGGTTACTCTTCTTATCTTTTACCGCACCGGAAATGCTCGCTGTTTTAGGGGCTACGGTCAATCCTATGTTTTGTGTTGTTGTATTGAGTGAATTTACACCCACAGTCTGGCTTCCTGTTTTGTATCCGGATGCATCTACTGAAAGGTTGTACGTCCCGGAGGATAGCTGTAGGAAATAAGCGCCGCTTTTTGTGGTGGTGTAAGAACCTTTTGTCCCTTGTACGGAGATTGTTGCGCCATTGATTTTTGTATTCGTATCATTGTCGAAAATGAATCCCTTAATAAAGCCTGGATACCCATTCGCCAACTTGGGATTAAAACTGCTGGAAGTTCCGGTAATGGTTGTCCCGCCTTTGGCATCGCTAGCCAATACCTTCCAATAGTAAGTTGTTCCATCGCTAAGCCCTGCCGTCTTGTCTACAACGGCAATACTGTCAGTTAATCCCTTTTGCTGATAGTCGATAGTGACAAAACTACTGCTTTGTGAGATCGTAAGGGTATAGGTTACACCCTCATTTTTTGATGCCGTCTTTGCGTTTGTACCGTTGTCGGGTAATGAAGTTTTACTATCAGGGTCGGCGCTGTCTTCCCAGTCAAAGGTCAGGGTGACGGCGGTCTCCGTCCCATTCGCCGGGGAAATGGTGTAAAAGGATTCGGGCGGCTGGTTATCCGCTGCATTTTTAAATGCGTCAGATTCCATGAAGGGGGTAATTCCCCCAAAATTATCCCGTGCGAAATAAAATATTTCATACTCTCCTGATTTTCCAAAATCGTTAAAATTCTTGTTCCCTTCAAAATTGTTCCAGATATATTTGTTTTCCGTTGTATCAAAATCGTTGTAACTGAACCTGGGGAGGTTGATGACTTGCTGTTCTGTGGCTTTCTTGTTGTTTTTCAGACTGAAGTTGGGTGACACAATTTCCGTCCATGCCTCATCAACCCTGGTGGTATCATTTACTTTTGCAAACAGGGTGGGATCAGAGTCTTCTGCTTTCAGGGTAGTTACACCAGTTACCTCTGTCAATTCAAGTGGTGTGGTGGCCGTTCCGATACCCAGCACAAGGTTTGTCGATATTTCACCATCTTTACCGCTGAGGGACGAAAGTATTCCGTATGTCCCAATACCGTCTCCGTTATCATCGAGTAATGGATGTTGCGCTGAGTTGTCAAAATATTGGCCATTGCCGGCGCTGGCGTCTTCCAGGCCATTTCCGTTTTCATTTTCGGTAAATACAGAAATCTTATCCGCAGCTTTTTCGTAACACTTCTTCAAACTCAGTCCCCTGGCGGCATATTTAAAGAATTCCCATACGAAGTAGTCTGCATGCCGGACGGTCCCATCGGGTGGTAAAGGGCCTTTGTAAGCAACTTCTTCCGTATCAGCGCTGGTAATAATAATGCGTTTTGAGTCTGATTTCGACAAGGCATTGATAAAACTTCCCGAACGGTTTGCTCCCATGACGATTACAATGGGTTCTTCCGATGCCGTTGAATTCAATTGAGACTCTAAGCTGTTGAGTGCATCTGCCAGATCGCTGGCTTCTAAGGTATCGGGATACATAAAGAATTTTTCTTTATCGCCAAACCCGACAAAGATTATGTATAAAGGGGCCGGGGATTCGTTCATACTACTTGCCATTTCAGTTATCGTATTTATTATTTCGTCTCTGGCAGGTTTTCCATATACACCATCCTGAGAGTCATCAAAATTAAAATAATAAATATTATCTTCCGTAAGGCCTCTCTTGAGGAGTTTTTCGTAGATATCATTTGTCGTTAAATTGTGAGAATCCAAACTATCCTCATTTTTGGCGCGGAGTTCTTCTTCATCATTGGAATCGTCTTTATGCTCGTCGTCGGCTGATTTTCCTTTGATACGGCCTTCTACAAGGATGGCATATCCTGCTACCTCCTTTGCAGCTTCCTGGACTTCAATCTCAACAGACGCGGAATTCGTGCCTGTAAAACTATTGTCTTCCTCGAAACCAACCAATAATTTCCAGACGCCTATATCTGGCAATTTAACAGCCTCAAATTTGTATTGAATTTGATCGTTTGACAAAAAAGGTTGTGTTTCGATTACATCCTCGTATTCTCCATCAGGGTCGATACTGATAAGCTTTAAGTTTTCTCCCAGGAATTCATTTTGCGTTGTTTCATTATCAGGTGTTAACGTCACAATTCCTGTGATATTTACTGTTTGGCCGGTTTCGATGGAGGTGGAAGAAGTTTCGATGGTGAGTGCGACTCCTGCCTGATTTACCGTAAATGACAGTGGATTGCTTTTTGCATCGCTGTGATCGCTGTCTCCCTCCCAAATGGCCACGACACTCCAGGAGCCTCCATCTGGTGGAAAATAATCTGTTAAGGTAAAAATACCGTTGGAATCTGAGGTGGCTGTCGCTGTTTCCGTTTCGCCTTCGTCGTTAGTGAATGTCAGGGTTACCGGCGCCTGATGTGCAGGGGAAATCCGGCCGGTTATTATTATAGACTCACCAAAGGTTATCTCTGAATCGGATATGTTTAATTCTATCGTGGATGCCTTACGTGTGACAGAAATGTAATTTTCCTTTATTTCGGTGTCAGGCCCGCCTAACCCTGTTACCGTAAGGCTAACGGTAAAATTTCCACCACTGGTGTAAGTATGCGTAGGGTTCTGTGCAGAGCCGGTGGAGCCGTCTCCGAAGTCCCACAGCCAGGAAAAAACCGCGCCCGCAGATTGGTCTATGAATTGGACAGCCAATGGCATTTCACCGGTTGTTGGAGCGGCTGTAAAATCTGCGGTTACAGTGGCGGTAGATCCTGCGCCGATGGCGTAAAGGTATCCATCGTTAGAACCGATATAGAGACGTCCATTACTACCGATGGCCGGCGAAGAATGGACTTCATCCTGTGTTTTATATGTCCATTGCAGAGCGCCTTTTTTGCTGAGGGAATAAATATTTTTATCCAAAGAACCGAAATAAATATTTCCATTTTTATCTATTGCAGGAGAGGAAGTGATGGCATCGCCCGTTGCATATTTCCAATTCAGTAACCCTGTAATCCTGTTTAATGAATAGAGGCTGCCGTCTTCAGAACCCACATAAACTGCATTTGCGTCTGTTGCCATGTCGATAGCAGGAGTGGATGAAATCGCATCGTTGGCAGTATATTTCCATTTAAGCGACCCGTCATTTTTGTTCAGGGCTTGAATTTCACCATTTCCAAGTCCAATGACGACAGACCCATTTATTTCATCAATCGCAGGCGAACCTACAATAATGTCTTCTATTTCAGAAGTCCATTTCTGAGTTCCATCGGCAGCGTTGATAGCATAAATGGTGCCTCCTAACGTACCGACGTAAAGAACGTCATTGCTTGTATCCAACACAGGAGATGCCCAAATTTCCTCATCCAGTTCAGATTTCCATACCGGCTTACCGGAGGTATCCAGGGCATATATATTTTTATCTTCAGAACCAAAATAGATGGAGCCGTCCTGCGGTTTTATTACGGGAGACGAACTGATGCCTCCTGAAGTTTTGTATCGCCACTTGAGTGAACCATCATTTTGAAAGGCATAGAGATACCCGTCTTCTGAACCAACGTAGATGGTATCCCCGGCATCTATGGCGGCAGTGGCGTATATTTCGCCGTCCGTAGAGTATGTCCATTTTGTCACACCTTCCGGACTTACGGCATAGAATTTTCCACTAATATCACCAACGTAAATCGTAGTGTCAGTTCCCATTACTGGAGACGCCACAATTTCACTTCCTGTTTGGTATTGCAAATAGAGTGTGTTTCCTTGTGGTCCGTTCAGCGGACTCTGTCCCGTGTGCTGGACGTCATGCATGAACATAGGCCAGGGGGAGTTAGCGAGCTGCGCGTATAGAGAGGGAGATGAACTGCATAAGAAGGATTGAAAAAGAATGAATAAACCGATAAACCAGAAACTACGGCAGGAACAATAAAACCGGTTTTCTGAAGAATTGAAGACTTTAAAATAGACGTGAAATTGAAGGGGTTTGCTCACGGCATTACGTTCTCATTTGTCGATATTCTAAAATATCTTAAAGTTTGCATAATCTACCACTCGTGTGGAAAAAGTCAATTTGTTTTTATATTAGATATTGCATCGGTTTGTAAGAAGTGATTGTGTTTCTCAGGTTTCATTACTTAAACACAATCTCGATTCTCTAACCATGGGTAAGGGATAGCTCGGGCATACCTGTCTTTTGGTTAAAGTTCTCCAATATCCTCATTCCATAGTTCCGGGTTCTTCCGGATGAACTCTTTCATGACTTGCTTGCATTCGTCAAGATTCAAATTAATAACCTCAACCCCATGTGATGCCATGAATTCCTTCGCACCAGCGAAAGTCTCGCTCTCGCCGACAAAGACTCTCTTGATCCCGAACTGGACAATTGCGCCTGCACACAGATAACAGGGCATCAGGGTTGAATAAAGGACGGTGTCACGGTATCTGCCGATTCTGCCGGCATTGCGCAGGCAATTAATTTCCGCATGCATGATAGGGTCGTTTTCCTGAACGCGCCTGTTATGCCCCCGTCCAATAATCTTTCCGTCTTTTATGATAACCGAACCGATGGGAATTCCTCCCTCGCACAACCCCTGCTTTGCCTCGTCTATAGCCGCTTTCATAAAGATGTCCATAATTTTTTCTCCTCGATTAAATCTGGAACTCATAAACTCACGCATGATAACAAAAGCATCATATGTGCAGTATGGCAGAGTCGGCTGTAAACCGATTCTTAAATTGTTCCTCATAGAGCCGCCGGTACAGCCCATACGGCTTTTGCAGCAGTTCCTGATGGTTGCCGGT
>JACRII010000119.1 GCA_016235875.1 Planctomycetota bacterium | reverse complement strand
TAAAGGTTCACCCGATCTCGCAGTTGAGATTCTTTCACCTTCTGACACCATGGAAAATCTTCATGAAAAAATTGTTGAATATTTTGAAAATGATACAAAATTAGTATGGGTAATCAATCCTGAAGAACAAGTTATTTTGGTCTATCACTCGCCGCGTCCCGACAAGCTTCTTGCAGGAAGCGACATATTGAATGGAGAAGACATTTTTACAGGATTTACACTCCCCGTATCGGAATTGTTTGTTGAATTATAATACTATGGGAATTAAACGTTTTATACGTTACATCACTGCAATTATCCTTATAGCCTCCGCATTATTTATCTTTTTAAGTTTTCTCAGCCACTCTTCCAATGACCCGCCTTTTGCGGATTATCCCATCAATAATCCTGTGCACAATTTCTGCGGAATAGCGGGGGCGCAAATTTCAGGATACGCATTGTCGGGTCTGGGGAGGACTTCCTATCTCATTGTCGTCCTGGTAGCATGGCTGGGAGTTGCATATCTCTTTAAAGAGAACATAGAACATCTCTGGGTAAAAATGATCGGAGCAGTTCTGTTGCTGTTTTCCATTGCATCTTTGCTGACGCTTGGCTGCTATGCATTTAAAAAATCCCTTATATCCGCAAATGTGGGAGGAATTTTCGGAATCGTAGTTGTCTCCCGGTTATATGGATATTTCAATCTAACAGGGACGATCATTATTTTGGCGTCCGGGCTGGTTATATCAATTATGCTCTTGCTCAACGTCACTCCTGTTTCTCCTTTTATCAAGGTATCAAGAGCAAAAAAAGAAAGGGCTGTACCAGCACACGATTCTGAAAATGAAGACGCTGACACCCGTTATCGTGCAAAAGTAAATGCATCGAATAATTCGACTGTTTTGACCAATAATTACCTGGATGCGATTCCTGTGAATGTAACTGAAGAAATGAATGAGCATCCTGTATCTATAGGCGTACTTAAAAAGATACAAGAACAATATGATGGGGAACAATATCTGGAAGAGGAAGAGCCGGATATCTATGCTGAAACTATCAAACAAAAAAAACAGGATTATGAACTGCCGCCAATCGATCTCCTGGAAAAGCCTGCATTTGAACAACATTCGGATGATTGGGATCAAATTACACAACGCGCACAGGTGCTAAAAAACACCCTCGTACAATTCAACGTGAACGCAGAAGTCGTGGAAATTGAGCGGGGTCCTGTCATAACCATGTATGAATTGGAACTGTCTCCGGGAACGAAGGTGGGAAAGGTGGTAAGCCTTTCCGATGACCTGGCTATTGCCCTGAAAGCGCCGAGTGTAAGAGTCGTCGCCCCCTTGCCGGGCAAGTCATCTATCGGATTAGAAGTTCCCAATACAAAGAGAAAAACGGTGATGTTGCGGGAGTTGCTGGAAACGTCCGATGACATTCGGAAAAAAATGGCTATTCCACTCCTGATCGGAAAAGACGCTGCTGGCAATCCCCTCATATCCGATCTGGCGTCAATGCCGCACCTGCTCATTGCAGGAACAACCGGTTCCGGCAAGTCTGTTTGTCTCAATTCAATCATATTGAGTATTCTCTTTATGCGTCATCCAACCGATGTCCAGCTTCTTCTGGTAGACCCGAAAATGGTCGAATTTTCACTATTCCGGGAAATTCCCCATTTGATAAGCCCTGTAGTAACGGATATGAAAAAAGCCGCAGCCGTGCTGGAATGGGCTGTAAACAAGATGGAAGAACGGTACGCATTGCTTGCCAGTGTTGGCGTAAAACATATAAATGCCTATAATAGACTGGGTACTGCCGAAATTAGAAAACGCTTAAATCCTGAGGGTGATGCCAATCTTGACGATGTACCATTTTATCTGCCGCATATTGTTGTTGTGGTTGATGAACTGGCGGACCTGATGATGGTGGCATCCAAGGAGGTCGAGGCTTCTGTTATCCGCCTCTCGCAAAAATCTCGTGCAGTTGGCATTCACCTCATACTTGCAACGCAGCGGCCTTCAGTTGATGTGATTACTGGATTAATTAAATCCAATTTGCCTTCGAGAATATCATTCTATGTCGCTTCAAAAGTGGATTCGAGGACCATTTTGGATCAAAACGGCGCCGAGAAGCTCCTGGGAAGTGGCGACATGTTGTTCTTGCCTCCTGGAACGTCAAAGTTAGTAAGGGTACAGGGGGCTTATGTAAGTGATGAAGAGGTAAAGAATGTTGTTGAATATCTCCGAAAACGAGCCGCACCCAAGTTTAACTCCGAGTTGAAAAGCTGGAAGGGGGCTTCAGAACGAGAGAATATTGCCAAAGACAACCTTTATAATGAAGCAGTGAGAATCGTGCTGGAGACACAAAGGGGGTCTGTCTCCCTCTTACAGAGACGATTGGAGATTGGTTATTCGCGCGCCGCAAAGTTGATTGACCTGATGGCTGAGGACGGCATTGTTGGAGAATACAAGGGGAGTCAGGCCAGAGAGGTATTTTTGTCACTGGAAGAATGGGATGCTCAAATGGCGCGGATGAATCAGGAAACGGAATAATGAAACATACTGTATTGAGTGCAGAATTTGAATTGTGACACAGGCTTTTATGAAAGGTGGAGTAATGTGTTTGATAGGATAACATTTGATTCTCAAATAATGGGTGGCAGGGCATGCATCAGAGGAATGAGGATTCCAGTTTCTTTAATCGTTGGACAGGTTGCTCGTGGTGCAACAACTGAAGAAATTCTTGCTGATTATCCAGATATCGAGATTGAGGATATCAAGCAAGCGCTAGAGTACGCAGCCTGGCTTGCCCAGGAAGAAGTCCATTCAGCGTAGCAAAAATAAAATGAGATTTCTTGCAGATATGGGTATCGCATTAAGAATCGTTGCATGGCTCAGAAAAAATGGTCACGATGTAGTGCATCTTCGTGAAGAGGGTTTACATCGTTTATCTGATAGAGAAATATTTCGAAAAGCTATTTCTGAAAATCGTATTATTTTGACCTTTGATTTAGACTTTGGAGAAATCGTTGCGCTCTCCAGGGGGATGATGACGAGTGTTATTATTTTCAGACTACGTAATACATATACGCCTTTTGTTTTAAAACGTCTTGAAGAAATGTTACAAAACTCACTTGAACCACTCACAAAGGGTTCGGTTATTATAGTCGAAGAAACAAGGCACCGCATCCGGGAACTGCCTATAAAAAAGTAAAGAATACTTTACCAATATTTATGAAATCAAAAAAAGTTGCTTTAATCAATTTGGGTTGTCCGAAGAACCTGGTAGATGCAGAGGAGATACTCGGCAGGGTGGCAGATAGCGGGAGCATTATCTGTCAATACCCTGAAGATGCAGAGGTGCTGATTGTGAACACCTGCGGTTTTATTGACGATTCCAAGAAAGAATCTATCGATACGATCTTAAAGGCTGCAAGACTGAAGGAAGACGCACAGTGCAAAAAGCTCATCGTAACAGGCTGTCTTGCCCAACGGTATCCCAAAGAATTGCAGAAAGAAGTCCCTGAAATAGACCATGTTGTCGGCCTGAAAGATTTTGATAAACTAACTAATTTGTCAGGTTCCGGTCAAAAAAGGGAAAATGCCATTTCCACGCAGTGTAACGACGATTGGCGTAATCGGATTAGACTGACCCCAAAACATTATGCCTATCTCAGGATTTCTGACGGTTGCGATAATAATTGCAGCTATTGCGCCATTCCTGGCATACGAGGAAGATTTTACAGCCGAACGATAGAGAATATCCTGGAAGAGGCCCACCAGATGGCTAGTGAAGGGGTAAAGGAAATTAATGTCATTTCGCAGGACACTACTTCGTACGGAGTTGATTTGTATGGAAAACAGCAGTTACATGTACTATTAGAGAAACTTTCAAAAATAAAAGGCGTTGAATGGATACGAATATTATACACCCATCCAAGACATTTTTACCCGGAACTTATTCATGTAATTGGTCAGCAGGATAAAATCTGCAAATACATTGATCTGCCTATACAACACATCAATGATACAATCCTTGCAAAGATGGGGCGGGGAGTAACTCATGCCTATATAGAGAGCTTAATTGACGATTTACGAAGTCATATCAATCGACTATTCTTAAGAACGTCTGTTATTGTGGGATTTCCAGGGGAAACGGAGGATCACTTTGCTGAGCTTTTGGAATTTGTAAAAACTACCCGGTTTGAACGGTTGGGGGTTTTTACTTACTCAAAGGAAGAAAGTACGCCTGCGGCATCATTCAAAAAACAAGTGCCTCAAAAGATTAAAGAACAGCGATTAAGAGAAGTCATGCTCACGCAACAGGAAATTGTTTTAAAAAAACACAAAGACCTGATTGGCAATGCAATTCCTGTTATCATTGACGAGAAAAATGATAACAATAATGGCTGGATTGGCAGGACGTACGGAGATGCACCCGACGTGGACAGCAAGGTGATTATTCAGGGGAATCATGTAAAAGCGGGTGATATTAAAAATATGCGCATTACCGGCGCCGCGGGATATGATCTGACTGCAACTTCTATAAAAAATGGAAAGAGGATCAAATGAGTTCGTTTGATTTTTCAAGATGTACGGCATTCAATCTGCCCAATCGGTTAACCCTGTCGAGGCTTTTGCTGGCCATTGTGTTCTTCTATTTTTTGTCGTACCGTTATTACACTATTGCGCTTATTGCGTTTAGCCTGGCATGGTCAACAGATTGGTTAGATGGTTACCTGGCGCGCAAAAAAGGCCTTCTCACGGATTTCGGACGTATTGCAGACCCATTTGTGGATAAGATTATCGTCTGCGGCGGGTTTATATTACTCATACGGCATGCCCATGACATCATACCATCGTGGATGGTTGTCGTGATTGTTGCCAGAGAATTTTTAGTGAATAGTCTCAGAAGTTATTCTGAATCAAAAGGGATAGAGTTTGGGGCAACAATCTGGGGAAAGGCAAAGATGTTTGTCCAGTCATTTACCATCAGCCTGATCTTGTTGTTCTTTGCTCATCTCCAGCACCTTATAGCCATCAAACAGGGAATCATCGTTATGCTCTGGATTACGGTCATTATTACCCTCGTATCGGGAATCACTTACATGGTGAAAGCCGGCCCTGCAATCCTGACAAAATAATAACGGTGTAACGCTGGTTATATTTCAAAATTACAAATTCAGATGTTCCAAACCTCATTTCCAAATACATTTTGTATTCGATCTGGTAGGGGTTGAAAATCTTCAACCCCTACAATTTGCTGCCTATGGCTGTCTAATTCAGGCTATGGTTCAGCCGGAGGGAACTGGTGTGAGAAACGGTATTTATCTGGCGCGTATTTCACAAACCTGTTGCGGAATAACCATCGGCATGGGTGTTCTCACTTTTGTGGGCTGGTTATCTGGAGTGCGATTGTTAGCCAGCATTCGTCAGGATTATATCCCCATGGCGCCGAACACCGCCGCTGCCTTCATCATACTTGGAATTTCTGTCCTTGTCTTTACCTTCCGGTCTCTCTGTCGTTTCTCCCGATGGTTTTCCGCTTTTTCTGCGATTTTGACCATAGCGTTGAGTATCCTGACGCTTATCCAATATTTTATTCGTGTTGACCTCAATATTGACCAGATGATATTAAGAACCTCCGGTTTATTGGGCAAAGTTCCTGTTGGTTGCATGTCGCCCATTACGGGTGGAAATTTCCTTCTGGTAGGTGTTGCTCTCTTATTATTATCGTTGCCCTCCTATGAAAGACTCACACGGGATATTTCATCGTGTCTCGCCGTAGCAACGACAATCACAGGATCAGCGGTAATACTTGGATACCTTTACGGGACACCCATCCTTTATGGCGGTAATACTATACCAATGGGGGTTACAACGGCGTGCGCCTTTGTATGCCTCGGCATTGCGTTAATTGCAACATCAGGTTCGGAGTGCTTGCCTGTACGCCATTTTGCAGGCACATCAACGCGCGCACGTCTGATGCGCGTCTTTTTCCCAGCCACGATCATGATTATTCTGATTGAAAACCTTGTGGATGCCTTTTTTATCATAAAGTTGAATTTCAATCCGGCTCTCGTGATTGCCATGTACACGATGGTATTTGCATCAATTGTGGGTATTTTTGTGCTTCGGGTGTCAAAAATGGTTGGCGATGATATTGACCGTGCAGAAACCATCCGCAGACAGGCAGAAGAGGAAATCCGTAAACTCTTACATGCGATAGAGCAGAGTCCTGCTGTAATTATGATCACCAATACTGCCGGTAATATTGAATATGTCAATCCAAAATTTACTCAGATTACCGGTTATACGAAAAAAGAAGTCATAGGGAAAAACCCACAGATTTTGAAATCGGGCAAGACAATGCATGAGGAATATAAATGCCTGTGGAATACTGTTACTTCCGGTGGAACGTGGCAGGGAGAGTTTCATAACAGAAAAAAGAATGGTGAATTATACTGGGAATCCGCAACTATCTCTCCTGTCAGGAATGCAAAGGGAGTCATCACCCATTTCATGGCGATAAAGGAAGACATTACGGAGATGAAGCAGATGACGGACAGACTGAAGGAGAATGAGGAGAAGTTCCGTTTATTAATCGAATCGAGTCAGGATGGAATACTCGCATACGATAATGATATTCGCTATATCTTGTGGAATAAGGCGATGGAACAAATGTCAGGCGTGAAGAGGGAGGCGTTGTTAGGAAAATCACCCTTTGAGGTATTTCCGTTTTTGGAGGAAGTTGGCGAGGGAGAGGCATTCAGGAATGCCGTAAAAGGTACGCCAACCGTGCGGGGTGCAATGCCGTATAACGTTCCGCAAACAGGAAGGCACGGATTCTTTCAGAGCGCTCATTTTCCATTATTCGATGCAAATGGAAATATCGTCGGCGGGATGGCAATCGTTCGCGATGTGACTGAGCAAATGCAGAATGAACAGAGGGTAAAAGCCCAGCACGCAGTGACACAGATATTGGTTGAATCTTCTACAATCGAAGAAGCGTCTCTAAAAATCATTAAGGTTGTCTGTGAATGTCTGGCGTGGGATGTTGGAGAACTGTGGCTGGTGGATAAACAGAAAGGGATATTGTGCCTTGCCGAATCATGGCATTCACCAACGATTGAGTTGCCTGGATTTGAGGCAATTACCCGCAATACCACATTTGCGCCTGGTATTGGACTACCCGGTCGTGTCTGGCAGAGCGGCAAGCCTGTCTGGGTTGTTGATATTGCACAAGACGTTGGTTTTCCAAGGGCAGAAGCAGCGATAAAAGAAGGACTGCGCGGCGCATTTTGTTTCCCTGTAGAAGGTCATAGAGAAGTCATTGGTATTATAGACTTTTTGAGTCGTACGACAAGACATCCGGATAATGACCTTCTCAATATGATGACTGCCATTGGCAGGCAAATTGGTTTATTTATTATACGTAAACAGGCCGAAGAGCAAACAAAGATTCAATTACAACGTATTTCGGCCTTACATGAGGTTGATATAGCAATAACAGGCAGTTTTGATCTGCGCCTTTCACTGAATATCTTCCTTGAAAAGGTTATTACACTGTTAAACGTGGATGCAGCGGATATATTCATTCTTAACAAACACATGCAGGCGCTTGAATACGTGACGAGCCGTGGCTTTTTATCAGACGCTGTTAAAACTCCTCTTGTATCGCTCAGCGATGAACTGCTCGGACGCGCTGTGGGTGGGCGCCATCTCATCAATATTCCAGATTTATGTGAAGTGAAGGACACCTTTAATCGCGCCAGAATTCTGTCAGACGAGGGCTTTGTGTCGTATTACGCCGTGCCGCTCGTAGCCAAAGGGTATGTGAGTGGGGTGCTTGAAATCGTTCACCGTATTCCGTTTTATCCGGACCAGGACTGGTTGAATTTTTTAGATGTTCTTGCGACACAGGCTGCTGTTGTTATCGATGATGCGATGCTCTTTGAGGAATTGCGACACACCAATGTGGAACTGATGACGGCGTATGACAGGACGATCGAGGGATGGTCACGCGCCCTCGATTTACGCGACAAGGAGACCGAGGGACATTCCCGGCGTGTGACAGATATGACCATGAAAGTGGCAGCAGCTATGGGCATCGGGAAAGAGGAACTCGCCCATATCCGTCGTGGGGCGTTGCTCCACGATATTGGCAAGATGGGTATACCTGACCGCATACTGCTCAAGCCGGTACCCCTTACCGATAAGGAATGGGTAATCATGCGCAAACATCCGGCCTACGCTTACGAACTGCTCTGGCCCATTGTTAATTTGAGACCGGCAATAGACATTCCGTATTGCCACCACGAGAAATGGGACGGCTCGGGCTATCCGCGCGGCCTCAGGGGTGATCAGATCCCGCTGGCTGCACGTATCTTTACGGTGGTGGATGTATGGGATGCCATGATATTTGACCGGCCGTACAGAAAGGGTTTTGCAAAAGAAAAAGCGCTTGAATACATACGTTCAAATGCAGGCATACACTTCGATCCAAAGGTGGTGGAAGTATTTTTAGGAATGAAGTAGTGTTACGGAATGCCAGCATACCAAATGTTTCGGTTCAATCGAGGACGATTGAACCATCAGAGGGTTACAAATGGTGACGAGAATTAAAGAGACAGACGTTTAGGCTACCTTTAGTCCAATACACATCTTTATCGCAGCGTTTACTTCTTTCAACAAGTCCTCAAGGTTGACTGGAACGATTTGCACCGCCTGCCCAAGGCTGATCGTCCTGGCGAGAGTGTTTCTGAGGATGGGATTCTTCAATTGTTTGAACCCGAATCCAACTAATATATCGAGGGTTTGTGGATATTGTTTAATGAGTTGATAGACGTTTGTACCGGCAGTTGCGACGATAATTTGCTCGGTCGACTCTTCTTCTACGTCAAGCTGCATCGTTTTCCAGGCATTGATAGCAAAACAGAACATGGCGGAGTACTCGATAAATCCGCTGATGCCCATAAAAGCATAAAATTGTGGATACAGGTGCTCGGAAACCGGTTGTGCCACGACCCTGAACATACATCCAATGTTTATCAGTACGAATGTTGCGTTGAGCAGTTTCGTACTGCATAATTTTACGCCTTTACTCAAGGGAATCATCTTAGAGGCGCATCCCAGGATCATCATGCTGATGAATCCGATAAAGATGGCATGCCGGTAAGCGCCAAACAAGGCATGAGAAGTTCGCTCCCCCGATAGAGTTTCATAAATAGTAAAGCTCAGCAGTGCACTTTCTGAAACAAACAGCCACATGAGCGCTGCCCTGATATATTTTCTAAATCCCGTGGGTAAATTAGGGTTGTTCTTAATTGCCTTTTTACTGTCGAACAAATTCAAATTATAGATGAATAAAAATACCCCAACGGTCTCCAGAATCCCGGATATTAAAAAAACCGCATTAAAAAAACCATAGAGATTATCCGTATATTCCCGGTAAAACCCGGATATCGTTCTTAATGCGATAGAGATATTTAACAGGTAGAGAACATATGCGCTTATTTTTTTGTTTGGCTCCTGTATGCCCAGGAAAATCGGCAGCGTCTTTGTAAATATTCCAATAATGACCATGCAGGCAAACCCCATAATCTGGATGTGCCGAATGGGACCCTTAAAGACTTCCGGGATGTCTGTGTTTCCTACAACGGTAAAATGGAAGTATAAGGCGACAAAAGCTATTGCCTGAAGGATAAACCAGAGATAGCTGGAGAGGAGAAATCCTTCGTATACTTCGTACTTCTCTTTTCCCGAAGAGAAATACGTTCTGCAAATGACATACATAAAAATGGCTATCGATGCTACCTGGAAAATACAACCAATCAAAGCGGGAATTTTTAAGAAGAAAAAGCCTGAGTAATACGAAATTGTCTTAAAAACAAAGGAGAGGAAAATACCTGCTACCATTAAAAAGAAGGATTTGTAAGCCAGCGGAGAGCTATAGAGCATGGAATTCCAAAACTTGGGTAATGCAAAATATGAAATTCCCATGATAAACAAACCAACCCATCCGTATACCTGCGTGTCACCGTGTGTCTCTGTAAGTATCCAGGCTACCGAAGAAAGGGAATTTCGAAACGCCGTATAAGCCAATAGAGATGCACCATAGAGGCATCCAGTTGAAAGCACTATAATGATGGCGGTTTTGACAAATATCTCATATACATGCTCTGTTTGTGGTTTTGTAATGGCAACTTCAGTGTTTGAGTCAACTTTTCCATTGATAAGTTTTTGCAGGTCGTCAATCAACTGTGTAGGACTAATATTATGCATCCTGGCGAAGAAGGAAAGAGGCTTATCGGGGAGGACGTTGCTACCGCACATGATACCATAGGTCTCAAATATTTGGCGGGTAACGGGATACTTTTCAACAACCTCTTTGACTGTATTTTCTTGCCTTATCCTCTCCATAGATGAAATTCCCTGCGTTTCCCATAAGTTTTAAGAGGCGTTTTACAAAACATCGTGTACGAAAACATCTTGTAATTTAATCAATACAAAGTAATAATATGAAATAATTTCAATTTAATATATCAGACATGCAAAATAGTGTCAACGACATTCTCTATGAAGAATTCGTCTGGAACGGTAATTACTATAGAGTAAGTAGAAGACCTCTCCGACAGGGGCTGTCCAAAAAGTCTTGCAATAATAAGTGATAACCCACCCATTGGTCCCCTCCCTGGAGGGGATTTCCATAATTCCCCTCTTGAGAGGGGTAAGGGGTGTGTAATAAATTGTTTGAAATGTTTTCCATAAACTAACGATAATGAGGCTTTTACAGAAAGAGCCATGTTTTATTCTACAATGACACCACATCGATTCCTCCTCTTGGGTTTTATTATTATTGTTGTAATAGGTTCTTTTCTTTTAACCCTCCCAATAGCTTCTACCAGTGGCAATTCACAATCTTTCATTGATGCCCTGTTTGTGGCAACCTCTGCTGTCTCTACCACTGGATTGACAGTTGTGGATTTGGGTAGTTTTTACTCCCTTTTTGGACAGATCGTCATACTCGTGTTGATCCAAATAGGGGGGCTGGGATACATGATTTTCATCGTCATGATTGTGTTGCAACTCGGCGTTAAACTGTCCCTGGGTGGTAAACTGATCCTGGAAGAATCCATGAGTAGTCCTCCTTATGAAGAAGTCTCTCACTTTAGCAAAGTGATCATCTTTATTACCTTCTTATTCGAGTTTTTAGGAGCAGCGGTTTTAAGCCTGTATTGGATGAGAGAATTCCCTGTAAGTCACGCCATCTATCTCGGAATATTTCATTCCGTCTCTGCATTTTGTACAGCCGGTTTCAGCTTATTTTCTGACAACCTGAGCGCCTATCGGGATAGTATTGTTATTAATGCGATAATCGGCATACTTTGTATAGGTGGAAGCGTTGGATTCTTTGTATTATACGATGTGTATAAATTCTTTTTAGGAAAAGCACGTGAAGATGAAACACCCAGGAGGCTCCTGGTTCATACAAAACTGGTATTAATCATGCTTCCGGCGCTTATAATTATAGGTGCATTGTTGATGTACGTCTCAGGATGGGATACTCCATTACCTTCATTTAAAGATAGATTTTTAACATCTACATTTCAGGCAATCTCGGCATCCACCACAACAGGTTTCAATACTCTGGATACGGGGACGGTGAAAACTCTGGGATTAGCCGCCATGATTATGTTGATGTATATTGGGGCTTCTCCAGGCGGCACAGGGGGTGGAGTTAAAACTACCACCTTTGGATTATTGATTTCGTCTATTATCTCTGTTATATCCATGAAGGATGAATTAATATTGTTTAATAGACGTATATCCCCCAGGACCAAAGACAAGGCATTTGCTATCTGCACTATTGCCGTACTCCTTATAACATTGGATGTCCTTATTTTATCCGTAACAGAAAAGGCCTCTTTTATGGAAATCGTATTTGAAACTGTCTCTGCATTTGGGACAGTTGGGCTTTCTACTGGCATTACACCTACGTTAAGTGTAACAGGTAAGATTGTCCTTGTTATTACCATGCTCATCGGCAGGGTAGGCCCTCTTGCTATAGGATTTTCCATCCGGGGCAAATATAAATTGGTGCCAATTAAATATCCGGAAGGAGGGATATTGGTTGGATGACGAATTGCTAGAGACAGGTTTTAAACCTGTCTCTACGTTTGGTTTTTATTTTGCTTATTTCAGGCTATTTTGCTATTTTTATACGTTCAAAAATGCAAGGAGCTCACATGAGACAATTTGCCGTAATTGGATTGGGAAGGTTTGGCAGGAAGGTGGCGGAAACACTGGCTAAAAAAGGTGTCCCTGTAATTGCGATTGACAGTGACCCTGAATTAGTGAGCAAAGTAAGCGACCTTGTTACCAAGGCAGTTCAGATAGATAGCACCGATGAGCAATCTCTTGTCGCCAGTGGTATAAAGGATGTGGATGTGGCAGTGGTAAGCATGGGTGAGGATATCGAATCGAGTATTCTAACAACGGCGCTACTCAAAAATCTGAATATTACAGAAATTGTTGCACGGGCATGCACCCCACTTCATGCCCAGATATTAAAGATGATAGGAGCTACCCGCGTCGTATATCCTGAAGAAGATATGGGCATTCGCGTAGCCAATAGTATCCTTTCACCCGGTGTGCTGGAATATATTGAACTAGGCGCAGATTATACCCTTGCTGAGATTGAGGCAAAAAGTGAAAGTATCGGTCGGACAATCAATGAGCTTGATTTAAAAGCTAAATATGGAATTAATGTCATTATTGTAAAAAGAAGGGTATTTGAAGTAGGAGAAAAGACGGGTGAAACCGTAGGAAAAGAAGTAAAAGTTTTGCCTACATCCGATTATAAGATTCAAGAGGGAGACATCCTAGTTGTTGTGGGCAACAGTAAGGATGTTGAATCTTTTGAAAAACACATGAAATAATTCATTATATGCGAAGTATTGCACTGACAAATCAAAAGGGTGGTGTAGCCAAAACAACGACCACCGTTAATCTGGGCGCCTGCCTTGCCCAAATGGGCAAGAAGGTGCTCCTTGTTGATTTAGATCCCCAGGGGAATCTGAGCTCCTGGCTGGGTCTGGATATCCATAATCTCGAACGTTCCATGTACAATGTCTTTTTGGAAGAAGTTTATTTTGAAGAGATTCTGACAAAGACATGCGTTGAGAATATGACCCTCGCCCCTTCGAATGTCGCATTGGCTGGAGTAGAAAGGATATTAGCCCATGAGAAGGGACGAGACCTCATCCTGCGAAAGCGTATGTCTACCGTAGTAAACAAATACGATTACATTATGTTAGATTGCCCTCCTTCATTAGGGCTGATTACCATTAACGCATTAACCTTTGTCAAGGAGGTCTTCATTCCTTTGGAAACGAAGGTTTTAGCATTAAATGGTCTTGTAACCCTGATCAATACCGTACAGGTGGTAAAAGAGAGGTTGAATCACAGCCTGGAAGTAACCGGTATTATTGCCTGCCGGTTCGATGGCCGGACAAATCTCAGTAACGAGGTATTTAACCAGATCAAGGAACGTTTTAAGGATAAGGTCTTTGATACTATTATCAAGGAAAATACACGCCTGGCTGAATGTCCTATTTCTGGAAAGCCGATTACCTTGTACGCACCGGATAGTTCCGGCGCTATCGATTATACAAACCTGGCAAAAGAAGTGGTGCAGAGAGAAAAACTTTTGCATTAGTTACGATGACTGATTGTCAAATATGATCATAAAAACAAAGGATTGCAAGAGTTTGATTTTATTCTCCCTGTGCGTATGCCTTTCACTATGCTTCATTCCATCCTCGATCTTCGCTGAAGGGACAGGCACATCCTCGTCCTCAATTGAAGAGACGCCCTATCAAACTGATGCCTCTTCAAGTAATAATGAGAAAAACACATCCGATGTGAACGCTGGCGTTAAAAAAGGGCTGTCGACTGAAGCCGTATGGTTTGGATTTGATGATGAAGTAACCATAGCGACACGACATGAGACACAGATCAGCAAGGCGCCAAGCATCGTTACGGTAATTACTGACGAGGAAATTAAGAATCTTGGTTACCGTACCTTTGTAGAAATATTAAGAACTGTGCCTGGATTTGAGATTTTAAAAACAGGGGCATTAGGGGATACAATTCCGGCCGTACGAGGTTTTGCAAGCGACAACAAGGTACGGGTGATGCTCAATGGGCATCTGGTAAATAACCCATTAAGAGGTGGGGCATTTGTTAACTTCGATGATTTTCCCGTGGAAGGCATAAAAAGGATTGAGATCATTCGTGGCCCTGGTTCTGCCATGTACGGTGAAAATGCATTTTTGGGAGTTATCAATATCATTACTAAAGACGCAAAGGATATTGATGGTGTAAAGGTGAGCAGTGGGTATGGAAGTTTTGATACTTATGATGAAAATATCATATTTGGTGAGACGCATGGGGATGTAGGTATTTCTGGGATGGTACATTACAGGCAGACCAATGGTTTTGATGGTATTGTCATGTCAAGAGTGATAGCCAAACCATAGTTGATAATTCTCTTTCTTCTCTTGGGTTTCCTAAAGCTTCACTAGCGCCAGGGAAAGTACATGATGGCAGACAGGAATTCGACCTGAACCTTAAAGTCGCTTACAAGGATTTTTATGTCGAGGGGTTATATATCAACAAAAATGTCGAACCCTTTATTGGCCCACAATACGCATTAAATAACAAATCTGATGTGGAAAATAATTACGTGTTTGGCGAGGCGGGATATAAAAAGACCTTTGATGAAAGACTTACTTTAAAACCGAGGATTTATTATGACCAGTTCGATAGAAATATTTACACAGAATCATTACCAGAGGGTGCAACAGTATTTTCCGATACTGATGGAAATGGTGTTGCAGATACTTATTACACGTATCCAGACGGGCATATTGTAAACAGCAAAGTAATTGAAAGGGTTGCTGGTATAGAGATTCCATTTGATTACGAGTTGTTTGATGGAAACACATTAACCCTAGGCTTAGAATATCGTTATATAAAACAAACCAATGTTCATTTTTTAAGTAATGTTGATCCTGTTACGTTAGAGCCTCTGGACTCTGTTCAAGACTTTTCGGAGTCATATCCCCAAATAGACATGGCGACAAGGGGTATTGGGTCAGTTTTCTTGCAGGATACGTGGGATATTACCGATACCTTAAATCTTACTCTTGGGGTAAGGCATGATCAGTATAGTGATTTTGGCGGCACGACTAATCCACGGTCAGGCATAACATGGGCATTTATGAAAAATGCATCGCTAAAAATTCTGTATGGAGAGGCATTCCGTGCACCAAGCTTCGCAGAAATGCATGCCATATATCAAAAAAATTCCATTGTTCGCGGAAATGAGAATTTAGATCCTGAAACTGTTAGATCATATGAAACTGGGGTAAGTTACCAGTTTAACAAACACGTTACAAGTAGCGTGAATTATTTCTTCAACGACATAAAAGACCTTATTGTCTTGCGCAGCACATTTGAAGATACAACGAGAATTTTAAGTTATGAAAACTTTGGCGATGCCCATGTTCATGGTGTAGAAATGGAAACGAAGGTGGACATAACCAAAGGTAATTATGTCTTTATGAATTATACCTTCCAGTCACCTGAAGCCGACGATGGGGATGACCTGCCATTTGTAGCAAAACACAAAGGCAATTTTGGGGTGAACGTACACTATTGGAAATATATCAACACCAATCTGAGCACCTTTGTCAGCGGGAATCGATCCAGGGAGGAAGGCGACTCAAGGGATGATATGCCTGCGTATGCACTGTTAAACCTTTCGGTTATTGGGAAGGAATTCTTCAAGACCATGGAGGCATACGGGACGGTGTATAACCTGCTGGACAAGGACTACAGCGACCCTGGGCCAACTTCCATACCGGAAGACCTTCCCAGGCCGGGAAGGACGTTTTTTATAGGATTGAGTTACCAGTTTTAGCGTCGGTGTAGAGACAGGTTTCAAACCTGTCTCTGCGTAACATGTAAATCCCTATTTCTATATTGGTATATTTATTGCTTATCAGTTATACCTGAATAACAACACCACGAACCATAAATTGTTTATTATTTGAACAACGCACTCTATTTTCCAGGACGCATGAAAAACATTTGTATAACAACAGTAACCTGCGCTTATCTCCGCGCATCTCTGCGTAATCTTTGGAAGACCGTAGTATTTTGTTTTATCCTTACCTTTCTTTTCCACGCTTCATTTCATGGTTTTGCCGTACTTGCCGGTGAACGCACCGTCATTGTGATTCAAAGTCAGCCGATTGCAGCCTATAACGAGGCGATTAAGGGATTTGAAGAAGCATGCAAGAGGAACAACATTTCCATAGCGGGAA
Organism: Planctomycetota bacterium; assembly: GCA_016235875.1. Lineage (GTDB taxonomy): Bacteria > Planctomycetota > Brocadiia > Brocadiales > Brocadiaceae > Wunengus. The sequence continues at coordinate 8,024 of JACRII010000119.1, read as the reverse complement.
TTTATGACCTGAAGGGAGACATAGATGAAGGGGAGAGGGTCATAAAAAATATTAAGGACGACAAACGCAGGCCAGCCCTTATCTTAGCCGTGGGTATACTTGCTACGACCCTCGTAAAGGAGCAATTCAACGATATTCCTATTATCTTTTGCATGGTTATCAATTACAAGCGCTTTAATTTAGCGGGCAGTAATATAACGGGTATTTCTTCGGAGGTGTCGGTAAAGGATCAATTTACAATTCTCAAGGAGCTTTTTGGAACAGGTAAGAATGTTGGAGTTATCTACGATCCTAAAGAAACCGGAAGCATTATCTCAGAAGCAGTTCCCATTGTGGGAAAATCCGATTTTAATCTCTTCAAAACAGAGGTTACGTCGGAAGATGAAGTTGCGTCTGCATTGAAGAACATGGTCAATAAAATTGATGCCTTATGGATAATACCTGACGGCACGGTAGTTACAAAGGAATCACTGGAAATTATACTGAAGATGAGTCTGAAACACCACCTGCCGGTATTTTGTACTTCAAGCGCAATAGTGAAGGCAGGGGCGCTGGTTTCCATATCGCCGGATTACAGGCAGACGGGCATTCAGGCAGCGCAGCTTGCCCAGACGTTGTTAAACAGTCCCAAGGTTATTTCCCTGGGTGTTAAACAGCCGGACAAATTGAAGGTAACGTTAAATACCCAGACGGCTGGGACCATCAGGGTAGATATCTCCCCCCTTCGATCCCGACCTGATGTAGTTTTCTATCCGTAAAGATTGGAATCATTATGATCAGTATTCGTACAAGGCTTATCGTTTTAATATGTCTGTTGGTAGCGGTTATCGACATTCTGAGTTGTCTATTCTTTTTCATCCATACGAAAAATGCACAGGAGACGATGTTCAAGAAATTAGGTATATCTCTTGCCACGATGCTTGCACAAGACAATGAGGTTGGACTTGCTCTGGATCATGCACAGACAGCATTTTTGGGAAATCCCATTAAAAGGGTACAGGCATTCGACAGAGACAAGGAAATAGGGTACTAACGAATAACAAACAATCAGACGGTTCTGGTTGAAGAGAAGGCTATATGGTGCGCCATTCAATCGAACGAAATTCCTGCCAGAGACGACTCCGAAAGTTCGGATACACCACTTATCAATCGCATAATTTCTTCTTCAAGGGAGGTATTTTATGACTTTTCTGTGCCGGTCTTTGAAAAACGTACCTTTTCAGAAGAGGCATTTGCCACGCAGATTTTAGGTGAAGACAAAATTCTGGCGGAAAAGAAACCCAAGATTCTGGGTTCCGTACAAATCGGTTTATCCACCCGGAAATTAAACGAAAAGATCCATGAGGTCATATTATACGGCATTATCCCGCTGGGCTTCGGCATTATTGCAGGCGGGGCATTCATCACCGTCTTTCTTACCAAACAAATAGTTTCGCCGCTCAAACAACTGGCAAATATTACCCTGGATATTGCCGGGGGGAATCTCAGCCGTACGGTAGACGTTCGTTCCAGGGACGAAATTGGGCAGTTATCCATGAATTTCAATCAGATGACAAAGTCACTGGAAAAGTCGTATGCAGACCTGAAGCTGGAAATCGTCGGGCATAAACATACGGAGGGGTTATTACAGTATCGGTTAAAAATTGAAGAGTTGATAGCGACCATATCGGCGAATTTTATAAATCTAGCGCCCCAGGAGGTTGACGCGGGGATAAATCGCGCATTGAAGATAATTGGAGAGTTTGCCTGTGTAGACCGCAGTTATGTCTTTCAGTATGCCGACAAGGAAAAGAAGAAGATGGACAATACGCATGAGTGGTGTGCGAATGACATTGAGACACAGATTGAAAAGCTCAAAGGGCTGTCTGTGAATCATTTCCCGTGGGGGATGGAGAAACTGGAACGATTCGAGAGCATTCATGTTCCACGAGTGGCGGACATGCCGGAGAGTGCAAAGGCAGAAAAAGAACTCCAGGAATCACAATCCGTGCAGTCGTTTATGATCGTTCCCATGGTGTATGGCGGGTTACTATTTGGATTTTTGGGATTCGATTCGGTACGGAATGAAAAAATATGGACGGAAGAAGACATAACACTCCTTAAAATAATTGGAGAAATCTTTGTAAATGCCTTGGGACGTAAACAGTCGTGGGAGATGTTACAAAAGGCGCACGATGAGCTAGAAATACGTGTCATGGGGCGAACGATAGAACTTTTAGAAGCCAATGAACTACTGAAAGAAGAAATCGCTGAACACAAGAAGGCAAAAGCGGAATTAAAGAAGTATGAAATATTAATATCCGAAATAACGGATCTCCCGTACATTTGTGATACACAAGGGAACATATTATTTGTAAACCATATGTTCGACAAACTTACAGGCCGCAGGAGGGAAGATTTCCTTGGAAAATCATTTGCCCCTCTTTTCGATAAAGAAAACCTGAAAATAGCAACGGATGTATACGCAAGAACTTTAAAAGGAGAAAGTCCTCTCTACGAACTTTATTTCAAGGATACCGGGGTACTATGCGAATATAAAAATCATCCCTTAAGGGACGAGGCTGGAAACATCATTGGAGTTATTGGCACTGCGAGAGATATCACAGAGAGAAAACGAATGGAGGAGATGCTACGGAAAACGAACCAAACCCTTCGCGCTTTGATTCTCGCATCTCCCTTAGCGATAACTGTTTTTGATTCATACGGAAACGTGAAGATGTGGAATCCTTCTGCCGAGCGTATTTTTGGCCAGACTGAAGAAGAGGTAATCGGGCAGTTTCTGCCTATTATACCCGAAGGCGGGCAAGATGAATTTCGCGCATTGCTTGATCGGGTACTGCGAGGAGAGTCGTTTATGGGAAAGGAGGTATTGGGAAAGAGGCGAGACAGTTCATCAGTAGATATAAGTATTTCAACAGCGCCGCTGTGCGATACGAGAAGTGAGGTTGTTGGCGTTGTTGCTATAATGGCAGATATCACGGAACGTAAACGAATGACCGATGCGTTGCGTCAGGCAAAGGAGTATGCCGAAAATCTTATTGAAACGGCGAATGTGATGGTTGTGGGAATGGACATGAATGGAAATATTCGAGTATTTAACAAAGCGGCAGAAGACATTACGGGATATAGTAAGACTGAAATCATTGGGAAAAACTATTTCGATGTACTCACACCAAATAGTGTGTTTCCCTATATCCGGAGAGATTACAATGACTGGCAGATGACCGGGCAATTGCATAAAACATATGAAAGTCCCATTATAACGAAATACGGGAAAAAACGATATATTTCGTGGCAGAATACAGAGGTAAGGGAACTCGGAAAAGTTGTTGGTTCGATTTCCTTCGGAAACGATATTACTGAACAAAAGCGAAAGAAGGCTTTGGTAGAGCGGTTACGTTTAATGTCGTTTGTAAACGACGTAGGTGTTGCTATCAATGAAGGTAACACTATTCGTGAAATTCTCCAACAATGTGCCGAGGCCGTTGTTCACAATCTTGATGCGGCGTTTGCGCGCATCTGGACGCTCAATGAGAAAGAGAATGTCCTGGAACTTCAAGCGAGCGCTGGAATGTATACCCATATCGACGGTTCGCATAGTCGTGTACCGGTTGGCAAATTTAAAATCGGCATTATCGCTCAGGAGCGCATGCCTCATCTGACAAATAATTTCATCAATGATCCACACATTAGTGATAAGGACTGGGCGAAACGGGAAGGTATAATTGCCTTTGCCGGCTATCCATTGATTGTAAAAGAACATTTGGTAGGAGTGGTTGCAATGTTTTCGCGTAAACCGCTCACCGAGTTCATTCAAAGGGCATTGGCATCTGCAGCAGACATAATTGCGCTGGGAATCGATCGCAAGTGTGCAGAAACGGCGCTCCGCGTGAGTGAGAACAGATATAGAAGGCTTCTTGAGAATCTCCCCCAGAGAATATTTCATAAGGATAGAAACTTAATGTATGTGTCCTGTAACGAAATTTATGCAAGGGATTTAAAAATCAGACCTGAAGAAATCTTTGGGAAGACAGATTATGATTTTTATCCTGAAGCATTAGCCAATAAATATAGGTCTGATGATAAAAGAATCATGGAGTCCGGAAAAACGGAAGATGTAGAAGAAAAATATCTAAAAGATGGCAGAGAATTTATCGTACATACCGTCAAAACACCCGTAAAAGACGAAGAGGGTAACATAATTGGCATATTAGGTATTTTCTGGGACATTACGGAAAAAATATCCATGCAGATGGAGGCTATTCGGACCAGGCAGCTTGCATCGTTGGGCGAAATGGCGGCTGGTGTAGCGCATGAAATCAATAACCCTATTACGGGAATTATCAACTACTCCCAGATAATTGCCAACAAGAGCATCAAAGGGAGCAGAGAAAACGACCTTGCCAAACGAATTATGAAAGAAGGAGAAAGGATTGCTGACATAGTAAGAAGCTTGCTTTCCTTTGCCAGGGCAGACGACAGAAAAGAGAAAAAAAGTCCTGTTTACATCCATGAAATTTTATCCGACACACTTACTCTAACAGAGGCACAAATACGAAAAGACGGTATCATATTAAAATTGAATGTCCCACCCAAACTGCCAAAGATAATTGCAAACCCTCATCAGATTCAACAGGTATTTTTGAATATTGTGAGCAATGCACGGTATGCCCTGAATCAAAAATACCGGGAAGCGCACGATAACAAGGTTCTGGAGATTTTTGGTGATAAAATAGTGCTTGATAATTGTCCCTATGTGAGGGTTATATTTTATGATCATGGGATAGGTATACCTGCTGATATAATGAATAAAATAATGAACCCATTTTTTACAACAAAACCCGCCGGTAAAGGTACCGGCCTGGGCTTAAGCATTAGCCATGGCATTGTAAGTGAACATGGCGGTAAACTTGTTATCGATAGCGCTGAGGGAGAGGTTACAAAAGTTGCAGTCATTCTACCTGCAATGGCACAATCCTAACCCGAACGAGTCAGAAGTGAAAAATGAAATATTTATGATAAGTAGATTGCCATACAAAATTATTTGGTATAAAATTTGTTATTGTTTTATGATGTAGCATAGATTTTATTTTTTGTAAGGTCTGAACTATAGCATTTTAGAGCAAAATATCGAATGCAGAATAAGGAATATTGAATTTCGAGGGGAAAAAACTTAATAATTCGACATTTTCTGTTCGATATTCGATATTTAATTGCATTTAAATCGAACTAACTTCTTAAGTTAACGCTTATACCCCTTTATGCCCTCTCCCCACTTTTGTGAGGACATGTTTCTAGAGGGGAATCTCAAAAGATTGAAATTCCTGAACGTTAATTGAGTACATACATGGGATCAAAAATTCTTGTAATCGACGATGAAGAAAGCATTAGGTATACCTTTAAAAGCTTTCTTTTAGACGAAGGATATGAGGTATTAACTGCCCGGGATTACCAGGAAGCCTTGTCTGCAATTGATACGGCGGGACTCGATTTGATATTTGCAGACATTCTCTTAGAGGGAAAGACAGGAATTGATGTTTTAAGAGAAACGAAAGAAAGAAATCTCCGATGTCCCGTTGTTGTGATTACAGGAGACCCTAATATAGATTCCGCTTCTGAGGCGCTTCGTTTAGGCGCTTTTGATTACATTCCTAAACCTATAAAACAGGATACGCTTTTGCGTATTACTAAGATAGCGTTAAAACATAAGGCGCTGGTTGATGAAAAGGAGAGGTACCGTTCAAACCTTGAGGCTATTTTCAGTAGCGTAAAAGATGCAATTATTGCAGTGGATAAAGAATTGCTAATGATCGAGATAAACGATGCGGCCAGAAGCATTTGTAATTTATCTCATGATTCTATTGGAAAGGCATTTAATTCTATAGCTAAATATTGCAATGGAAAATGTTTTGATGTACTCGAAGAAACTATTAATAAAAAACAGGCCATTGAAGTATACCGTCATGAATGTCAGCTTAAAGAGCGCCCACAACAGGTTGTAAATATTACTTCACATCCGTTATTGAGTAAAATATCTAAACCAACAAATTCCTTTTCTGCGAAAAATGAACAATGTAAAATTTATCAGGATAATGCAGGTATATTCTCTGGCGTTATCCTTGTGGTAAGAGATGAGACGCGTTTGGCCAATCTGGAACAGGACCTGAGGGAACGACAGCAATTTCATAATATCATTGGGAAAAGCGAAAAAATGCAGGCTATTTACTCTCTCATAGATAATTTAGTCGACGTTGAGACCACGGTCTTGATTACCGGTGAAACTGGCACAGGCAAAGAGCTGATAGCAGAGGCATTACACTCGAGGGGGAGCCGATGCCACAAACCTCTCGTTAAAGTAAATTGCTCGGCTTTATCTGAAAATCTGCTTGAAAGTGAACTCTTCGGACATGTTAAAGGCGCCTTTTCAGGCGCTGTTCAGGATAGAATTGGCAGATTTCAAAGGGCAAATGGAGGAACTATCTTTTTGGATGAAATTGGCGATGTATCTCCAAGGACGCAATTACAATTGTTGAGGGTGGTACAGGAAAAAGAATTTGAAAGAGTGGGAGATTCGACCCCAATCAAAGTCGATGTTAGAATTGTTGCTGCTACAAATCAGAGTCTTCAGGAGAAGGTAAGTCGCGGCGATTTTCGGGAAGATCTTTATTATCGCCTGAAGGTTGTCGAACTAATCATGCCGCCGCTAAGGGAAAGAAAAGAAGATATCCCTTTATTATTAAATCATTTTCTGAATAAGTTCAACAAAAAGTTAAATAAGGAAATTGTTGCTGTCTCCGCTGACGTCCAAAAAATATTAATGGATTATTTCTGGCCTGGTAATGTGAGGGAGCTTGAACATACCCTGGAACATGCGTTTATCATCTGCCGGCAGAATACCATTACCATAGATTGTTTGCCGCTTGCTCTTAAGGATTTTATAGGAACTAAAATTTATGCTTTAGGAGATTCCGGGGTTGACGAATCTCATGCAATTCTTCATGCACTGGAAAAGACATCGTGGAACAAGGCCCGGGCAGCCCGCCTATTAGGTATGAGCCGGCGAACGATATATCGAAAAATTAAAGAATTCAAAATCAAGATGCAGCGTACGTAGAACAAAGCGATCCTTTCTCGCCGTACCACACATACTACCCGTTTATTATACATTCATTCTACCATAATGTGTCATGTCACACTTTTGTACTGACACATTTGTGCGCTGTCACATATTTTTCCATTTATATCTATTGTAATTCATATCCATTCATAGTAATAAAAATACCAATACTAACGGTACTATTCATATTTCTGTAAGTAAATAGGTACATAAAAATTTGTTAATAATAAATAAACTACTTAAATTATACATGGCATACAATTTGAGTGATGTTTGGTGAATTTATTGTAATTAGGCTTAGATGTTTGTTGTTTTAGAAGGGAGGAGTACACATGAACGCTATTGTATTATTCAGTGCTCTGATTTCATTGTATTTCATCGTGCGGTCGTAATACGGAAAATGAAATATTCCTGGTTGTTCCCGATATTGAGTACTCAGTAGTTACTGAAACTTTACAGGACCTGGAGGATTATTGAATTGGAAATATCAAAAGTTGTATATAAGTTAATGGAAGAAGAGATGACGAGATTATTATTATCCGACGTTACCGATCTCACGTATATTTATGACACAAATGGAAATATTTTATTTGTAAACAAGATATTTGAGAAATTTACGGGGCAAAGACCTGAAGAATATTACGGGAAACCGTTTGTATCTCTTTTCAACGAAGAAGATCAAAAAATAGTAGTAGACGCTTTTACAAAGACATTAAAGGGGGAAAGTGCTCAATATGAACTTTGTTTTAAAAATACAGGGATATTATGTGAATACAAAAATTTTCCATTGAGAAATGAGAAGGGACATGTAGTTGGTATTACGGGGATAGCGAGGGACATTACCGCTCGCAAACAAATTGAAGAAGGACTGAGGCTGCTTAACAAATCTTTAGAAAAACGTGTGGTT
>JACRII010000120.1 GCA_016235875.1 Planctomycetota bacterium | reverse complement strand
GGGAAAAGGATGACCTCTCTGATGGATACGTTGTTTGTTAGAATCATAATAAGTCTATCGATACCTATTCCAAGCCCACCGGCAGGCGGCATACCGTATTTTAAAGCAGTCAGGAAATCTTCATCAACCTTACCAACAATATCGGCCTCCGTTCCCAACTGTTCACGAAATCGCTTATCCTGCTCCGGTGCGTCATTGAGTTCTGAATAGGAATTGGCCACTTCCATAGACGCAATGTATAACTCAAACCGTTGGGCAAAACGGGGGTCGTATTCACATGTCTTTGTTAGCGGACAAATCGAGGTAGGATAATCCAGCACAAAGGTTGGGTTATTTAGTGTCTGTTCTACCAACTGTTCGAAGATATTGTTAGCCATGTTGTCGCGATCCACGCCCTTGGTCTCAAGTCCAAGCTCCTTTGATTTCCTCATCAATCCTGCCTCATCTTCGTAACTCACTCCGCTGTGTTCTTTCAACAACTCACAAAAGGTGGCACGACGCCAGGGTGGAGTCATATCAATCTTCCGTTCACCAAACGGAATCTCATATCCACCGTACAACTCTTTTACCATGGACGTCGTAAGACTTTCTGTAAGTTCCATCATACCGTTATAATCACTATAGGCCTGATATAACTCCATCATGGTAAATTCAGGGTTATGCCGCGTAGAAATACCCTCGTTTCTGAAATTACGGTTGATCTCGTAAATTCGCTCCATTCCACCCACGAGCAATCTTTTCAGATAAAGTTCAGGGGCAATTCTCAGGTAAAGATCGATATCGAGTGCGTTGTGGTGTGTAATAAAGGGCCTGGCTACGGCGCCGCCCGGAATGGATTGCATCATGGGCGTCTCCACCTCTACAAAACAACGGTCATCTAAAAATCTTCGGATGTGCTTTAAAATCTTGATGCGTTTCAGGAAGGTCTCCATTACCTCGGTGTTGCTAAATAAATCGACGTAACGCTGTCTATGTCTCAGTTCCACGTCCTTGAGTCCGTGCCATTTCTCTGGCGGTGTTAAGAGGGATTTTGTCAGAATAGTAAACTCATCCGCGTAAATCGTGATTTCACCGGTCCGGGTTTTAAAGAGCACGCCGTCTACACCCACGATATCGCCCAGATCAAGCAATTTAGATAACTCAAACTTTTCTGCGCCTACCTTGTCGAGCTTTATGTAGACTTGTATCTTTCCCGTCCAATCTTTTATATCCAGAAAGGCAGTTTTCCCATGCGGGCGTATGGTCGAAATGCGCCCGGCAGCCCTGACCTTTATATCGGTTCGTTCCGGCACAAAGCTATCTAAAACAGACTTTATAGATTGCGTATTGTCGTAGCGTTTACCATAAGGTTCCGTTCCCATTTCGCGTATTTTTTGGAGTTTATCAAGACGTTCCTGTTCGAATTTATCCATATGTTTTATATCTCAAAAGGTATAAATGCTAACGTGGTTTAAAGTAAAAAAACTCAAAAGTTTACTCATTTTATCAGTAATAATAAGACAGTCAAGGAAAATGGAGCAGTCAACGGACAGAAAGTTAATTTTCTTGAAAGGCTTGTAAATACTGATAAAATAAATACTCTTAAACAATATATACTAATTATCGAGGTTTTGTTGACATGGAAAAAACTGCACTGAGAGAAACAGTCTATGCATTTAATAATAACGATATCGTCGCAACGTATGATTTCGATATGGATGTGTGGCATCCAAATCGCGCGAAAATGGCATCAATAGTATGCGAGATATTACCCTTTCGTAAAGAGGGAAACTTAAAATTCCTGGACTTAGGCGTTGGAACGGGATACCTGTCCCGCAGGATCATCGAGGCGTTTCCTCATGCAACGATTATCGCCGTAGATGCCGCCGAGCTTATGATAGAGAAGGCACAAATAAGACTTCAAGACCATCTCAAACAGGTCACATTCAAACTCTCCACTTTCCAGGAACTGCCGGACAAAGAAAATACACTTTCCAATCTGGATGCCGTAATCTCGTCCTTTGCTCTCCACCATTTATATAGAGAAGAAAAACTAATACTTTTTAAATATATCCGCTCGATATTGAAACCTAACGGTTGGTTTATAAATTGTGACATCTTTAAGACCTCTGATGCCGTGCTTGAGGCACGATTCCGATATCTACACCACCTGGGCATACAACAGAGGATAAAAAGGATTAAGGACATAGAGAAACCCCTTGACCAAATCTCATCAGAACTGGCAGAGAAAGAGAAAAAGGACGGCGATCATCCTTTATTCCTTACGGATGACCTCCAAGTCCTTACAGATGCCGGATTCAGGACAGCAGAGTGTTTCTGGAAGGAATACCGGGAAGCGGTGTATGGTGGGATAAAATGATTCATCCGAAAAAATCCCCCCTCTCCCCAACCCTCTCCCACAAGGGGCGAGGGAACTTTCCCGCCCTCGATGGGAGGGAGCAAGGGAGGGTGATATATTTTCATTACCCTTTGTATCAAAGATTCATGTATGATTCGCTTAAATAATGTAAGCCTCGCTTTTGGCAGCAGGGCTATTTTCGATAATGTTTCTCTGCACATCCGAAGGAACGACAGGATCGGCTTAATCGGTCCTAACGGCACGGGCAAATCCACGCTCTTCAAACTTATTTGCCGCTTAACCGAACCCGGTGAAGGCGATCTTGTTTTCGCCAAAGATACCAGTATCGGCTACCTCCCCCAGGAAGGTTTTGTCTTTAAGAAAAAGACCATCTTCGATGAAGCCAGTTCGGCTTTTGATGATGTACTCCACCTGAAAAGTCAGATTGATAAGATTCATACACAATTAGAAAATCCCTCTATATCCATGCAGGAAGAAGACCATCAGTTGCTCCTGGATCAATACGCACACCTGCAACATCAATTTGAAGTTGTCAATGGCGCCAAGGTCGATAAAGAGACAGGCAAGGTTTTGAAAGGTATGGGATTTAAAGAATCGGATTTCGAAAAGAACATCGACACATTCAGCGGAGGATGGCAGATGCGGGTAGCCCTTTCCAGACTGTTACTCCAGGATCCCAACCTCCTCCTCCTGGATGAACCAACGAACCACCTGGATATTGATTCTATCCTCTGGTTGGAAGATTACCTCAAAGGGTATAAAGGCGGACTGATTATCATCTCACACGACCGGACATTTCTCGACCGGAACGTTACCAAGGTTTGGGAATTGGAAAAGGGAAAGGTTTATGAATACTATGGCAATTATTCCTTTTATGAGGCCGAAAAAGAAAACCGGGCAGAAATGCAAACGGCACGCTACGTCAACCAGCAGAAAAAAATCAAAGAAGTGGAACGCTTTATTGAACGGTTCCGGGCAAAGAATACAAAGGCGTCGCAGGTGCAGAGCCGAATCCACATGCTCGAAAAGATGGAAAAGGAGGAATTGCCTGAAAATACCACAAAACAGGTTAAATTCAAATTTCGCACATCAAAACAAAGCGGCGTAACCGTACTGGATGTAAAAGACGTTTCGCATGAATACGACGGACGCTTGATCTTCCAAAATATTTGCCTTTCGATAGAACGGGGGGAAAGGGTAGCGCTTGTAGGACAAAACGGGTCGGGAAAGTCCACCTTATCGCGCATCATAGCCGGTCTGGAACAGCCGCACTCAGGCACTATCAAGATGGGTCACAATGTCCTTTTTGATTATTTTGCCCAGGAGCATGCTGAAAAATTAAATAGCGACAATACGTTATTGCAGGAAGTCGAATCGGTCGCTCCGTTTTCCATGATTCCTCAGGTCAGACACATATTAGGGGCATTTCTGTTTTCCGGTGATGACGTCTTCAAGACCGTCCGTGTCCTGAGCGGCGGCGAGAAGTCGCGTCTGTCCCTTGCCAAGATGCTTCTAAAGCCCACGAATTTCCTCATCCTTGACGAACCCACAAACCATATTGATATTACCACCAAGCGGATTCTCAAGGATGCCTTATTGGAATATACAGGAAGTGTGTTGATTGTATCTCACGATAGAGATTTTCTGGATGGTCTGGTCTCCAAAGTTTATGAACTACGAAATGGTAATATCCACGTTCACCTGGGAGGTTTTGGAGATTTTCTTGAAATGAAGGCGGCGGATTTACACGGAGATACCGCAGAAGTCAAAACGAACAGAGCATCTCTTCCGAGACAGGAAGAGGGCAGTTCACAGAAGCAGCAATACTTGCTGAAAAAAGAGATGAACGCCAGGAGACGCAAGCTCACAAAAGAGATTCAAAACATCGAGGAAAAGATTGCCTCATTGGAAACCCAAAAGAAGGAACTGGATTCTATCCTTTTGGACCCCGCACTTTATAATAACAGGGAAAAATCTGTCGAAATCAACAAGCAGCACAAAACGATTATTCAGGAATTGAGCGTCCTGTATAATGGGTGGGATACCACCAACACTGAATTGGAATCCATAAACGACAACCAATACGATCCTGTATAAATTGAACTGTTTTTTTTCGACAGGATTTACAGGATTTTGTGGCCTTGCGCCTTCCTTTACCATTATCCAGTCTATCCTGACAATCTTCGCGGGTTCAAGTTTGCAACTTGAACCCACCTTTTAGAACCACGCTCAACGTTCATGTTACCTCTGGGGTTGAAGAAACGGTGACAAGTCGCACCTGTCTGCGTGCTACGCACAGGCAGGAGTCTTCAGGTTTTTTCAAATGAGGGGTTACAAACGAACCCGCATGGGGCCGCCCGGCCACAAACGACGGCTTGAAAACGTGGCACCGTTAATCCGGGTAGGATTGAGTGGCTTGTTAGGCTTTAATGATTTGAGTTAATTCATTTTTTCTAATTTCAAGTCCTGCGATCTTCGATTTCAATTCTTTTAGTTCTTTATTTATTTTTTTCAATTCATTCTTAGCCTTTTTCTTATTAAACAAATCTTTCCCAAATTTTTCTTCAGCCAATTTTTCAACTTCTGATCTAAGCAATCTAAAATATGGATTTCCGTATATACTGCCCTCTCTAAATTGGAGATTTCCCTCATTAATTGCTTTCATGATATCATTTTGTGTCAATCCAAATTCTTCAAAAGCAGTCTTATCGCTTAGAGTACCTCCCTTTTTTGTCCATTCATAATTTACATCGTTATAAGACATAGAATTTCTCCATCAGCTCTATTTCTCATGAAAGTAAAGGGTCGCATCTTAAATAATAAGTATTGATATTTTCTATTGCGTTAATACAGCGATTTATTGAATTTATGTTGTAAATGTAATAATATTGATTTGCTATGTCAATACAATTATCAGGAGAAACCTCACAGGAATTATACATGGTACTATCTTCATTATCGTTTATTATCCCCGCCCCAGATGTTTCATAACTATACAGGCTGTCCGAGAATGCAGCATACAGTTTTTCTTAGTATTTAGCCAGAAAAAGAGGGTAAATCGGTTGCGATGGTAAAATTGAATGATATAATAAAGCGACATGAAATCTTCACAGCACAACCACACCAAGCGGTTAG
>JACRII010000015.1 GCA_016235875.1 Planctomycetota bacterium | reverse complement strand
TATGAAGAAAAATGCTCAAAATGCCATACCCTTGAGCGTGTATTCACCGAGCCAAAGACTGAGAATGAATGGCGAATTTGCATCACCCGGATGATGAATAAAAACAAACTCTGGATTACAGAAGAAGATGGCGCACAGATCATTGACGAAATCATCGGGAAAAGAAAAGATATTATAGCCTCCGTCCCTCAAAAGAAAAAATATGCTGACGCTCAAGTACTCTTTATCGACAGGTGTACAAGGTGCCATAAGGTAAGCCGGATACTGGATAAAAATAAAACACGGGATGAGTGGGTAGAAACGATACTCCGGATGCGTGATAATGCACCTGAATTGTTCTTTGACGAAGACATTCCTGTCATTGCAGACTTTCTCACGGAAAGAGGAAACATCATACGTGATGATATCGCCGCGCAAATTATGGAAGAAAAATGCCTTGTATGCCATGAAGCGGGTAGAATACTTTTAGAGCGGAAATCCAGGAAGGATTGGGAAAAGTGCGTTGCGGATATGCGTATACAGGTAAGGCAAGATTTTAAAAAAGACTGGTTTACAAAAGACGAATTCAATCTCATCGTTGACCTGCTTGTGAAAACCCAGGGCATTAAGGGAAATGAAGAGTAGGTTTCCAAAGTTTGTGCAAAAATTAATTATTTCCCACCTTCCTTTGCTGGTTCAATCGTCCTCGATTGAACCGAAATGTTAATGACAACTCTTTCGGCGTTTACTATATATTCAAATAAGGAGAATATATCATGAAAACAGGTTTCTTTATGAATGGTTTATTTGCTATTGTTTTTATATCGCTCTTAGTTCCCTTAAAAACATTTGGGGAAACTTCTCCGTTTAAAGTAAACACGACTCTCTTAAAAGACCACGTTTCTGCCAGTGATCTTATACCAGTTACCGTTTCCATCTCAATCGCCCCCAATCATCATATTTACAAGGATCAAATCAAGGTAGAAAGCGGAGTGCCTGCCCAATTTACTATAGCATCACTGGCGCTCCCGGCAGGAAAGATTAAGCTTGACCCATTCCTGGAGAAAGAAGTTGAGCTTTACGAAGGGCAACTTGAGGCGAAATTATTCCTTCAGGCGTCAAAGGATATTCCATCAGGTCAACACACTATAAAACTCAAGGTGCATTATCAGGGCTGTTCTGACAAAATCTGCCTTGCCCCAAAGACGGAGGAATTCATACTGCCCGTGCAGGTAGAATCGGCAAATTGGAGCGTACCTGTATCGCAGGGAGAAGGAAAGGCAATTCAACCAGTTTCAAAATCTGATATAAAGTCTGAAACTACCGGTTTCCAGAAGACTATTGAAAGCAAGGGAATTCTCGTATCACTCATCCTTATCTTTTTAGCCGGCGTCGGACTCAGCTTTACTCCATGCGTATATCCTATGATACCAATCACTGTCGCTGTAATTGGCGGACAGGCAACCGGTGACCAATCCGCCAGCAGGAAACCACTGACGGCCTTTTTCCTTTCACTGATTTACGTCCTGGGCATATCCATCGTATATTCTGCGATGGGTGTGGCCGCCGCTTCTACCGGATCATTGTTTGGCATCGCCCTGCAAAGCCCGTGGGTCATAGGATTTGTCGTGGCAGTCTTTGTTGGACTCGCACTGAGCATGTTCGGGGTGTACTACCTCCAAATTCCGTCCTTTATCTCGGATCGGTTGGGGACTGGAACGAGAAAGGGGATTATCGGGGTTTTTGTCATGGGCTTGGTTTCAGGGATAGTCGCATCGCCGTGCATTGGTCCTGCCCTCGCCAGTTTGTTAGTCTATATTGCAAGCACAGGAAATAAAATCATGGGGTTCTGGATGCTCTTTGTCTTTGCCTGGGGACTGGGCGTGCTTCTCATTGTGTTAGGCACTTTTTCAGGCGCAATCAAGGCGCTCCCAAAATCAGGCGTCTGGATGGAAACGGTCGAAAGGATATTCGGGCTTCTGTTAATCGGGGCAGCGCTCTATTACTTAAGGCTCATCATCTCAGAGAGCGCCTTTGTCATCATCCTGGGATTGTTTTTAATAATCACCGCGGTATTTTCAGGGGGCTTTGACCGATTGACACATGAGAGCGCTTCCTTTCAGCGTGCTAAAAAGGCATTTGGCCTTATCGCCTTTATCTTTGGGACATACTTCCTTGTGGGACATCTTATAATCAAGGGATTTCTTCTCCCCCCCTTCTCGACCACAACTCCTGCCCAGTCAGTAATAACTCAGGAGAAGATTAATTGGATGGTGCGCGAGGAGGAAGGACTGAAACAGGCAGAAATAGAAGGCAAGCCGGCGATGATTGATTTTTGGGCATCGTGGTGCGCCGCATGTATGGAGTTTGAAAAAATTACCTATAACGACCCGGAAGTCATTAAAGAACTGAAGAAATTCGTGAACATTAAGATTGACTGCACCAATACCAGCGACCCGAAGATCAAACAGCTTTGGGAAAAATACGGAATTGTAGGATTGCCGACTATTGCATTTATAAACAAAGACGGAACGGTTGCCAGCGATAAAACTATTACGGGTTTTGTCAATGCCGAGGAGTTTTTGCATATCATACAAGGGTTATAGTATGACAAGACGCTGCACATTTCAAGAAACCTGATAGGGCTGGTTTCAAACCTGCCCCTATACAGTATTGTTACAATATTTCGATATTGACAAGCTTCTCCTATGGTGATACATTGTACATACAATAATACACGGAGGCAGAAATGATAAAGAAATTGGTTTCCCACGGCAATAGCGCCGCTCTGATAATAGACAAACCCATTTTAGACCTTTTAAAGGCAGATATGGAGACGCCTTTCGAGATCAGCACAGATGGTAAAAATTTGATCATTTCGCCTGTTGAAAATGCTGTGAGGGAAGTAAAATTCAAAAAGGCGCTTGATAAAGTAAATAAACTTCACGGCAAGACGCTAAAAAAACTCTCCGAATGAAAAGGAAAAAGATTGTCTTTCTCTCCCTTGCTGAAGTCGTTGAAATACATAACGACCAGATACAAAAATATGGAGGGCAGGATGGTATCAGGGATATGAATCTGCTGAGTTCTGCTGTTACAATGCCTTACGCATCTTTTTCAGGTAGTTTTTTCCACGCCGATATTTTCGAAATGGCTTCGGCTTATGCTTTTCACATATCTCAAAACCATCCTTTTCTCGACGGCAACAAAAGGACTGCCCTTGCATCTGCCTTAGTATTTCTCGAGTCAAACGGAATCACCATTACCGACACTGAGGGTAAATTATATGACACTATGGTATCTCTTGCATCGGGGAAAATCACAAAATCTGAGTTTGCTCATATTTTGAAAAGGCTTATAAATTGACAATTCCACCTCGTTCCCATGCTCCTGCATAGGAACGCAGACTGAATCCGAAGCTCCTGCTTCCCCAGAATCTCAATCAAATCAGACTCCGTAGGAAGTAGATATTACCCACAAAACACACTAAAAGACACAAATAGAATTTCGTATATTTCGTGTCTTTCGTGGATAAACTAAAATTCCTAAAGTTCAAGTTAACATTTCGAGTGCTTGAGAAGGGCAAAGCCTTTGAGTTTTACCCTCAAGCACTCTGTTATCTGCCGTTGCGGGCATTTTCTTTTAAAATGAATTTTGAAAGTTTTACCCTCCATTTTTTTTCTTAGGCGACTGCTTTGCTTGGCGGCTGTGTTATCTCTCTACCCAAAATTGGGAAGGTGCAACTATCCAATATTATTCCATTCTTTGACTTTCAGAATTATGCTCTGTACTCTTTCGCGTAAATCAAGAATATCCAAATCATTTGGGTCAATATATGCGACTATTTCTTTAGCATACTTTACCTTATTGCGATCATACTCAATATTCGTAGCATGATTCAAGACGTTTCCAATTTTCATGTTTCTTTTAAATATCAGAGACAGGGATTTACCTGTTTTTCTTTCTACATAACGAGAGAGTGTACTTGTCGAAATATAGTTTTCTATCTCCCTACCCCTAGTAATCCAACATATCCCGCGGGTCGTCTCATTCTCAATTCTTGTTTTGGTGTCATTAATTATTGCAGTGTCTGAAAGACCATCTCTGTCAATAATGATTATAGAATTTCTATTTATACGGAGTAGTTTGATTAGATTGTCCTCGTTGTCGTTGCTCATTGTGACATGCGCCAATAGCCTTCCTCCGTAAAACATGACAGAGTAGTGAACTCCTTCAAGAAGATCAGGGTCTAAAATACTAATCCATTTATTCAAAAATACCCTATCGCTTGGACCTTCAACCCATAATATTGAATTAGCCTGCAATAAATCACTTGCTTTATATCCCAGGTCATCAAGTATGTCATAGGTCACAGCTTCTGTGGATGCTTTGACAACACCGGACGCCTTGCCATTATGCGTAACATGATAAATGTTTACGTTCTTATCAAAATCTAGGAAGATGTTGGAATGGGTTGTTATGAAATAAGTATTGTGTGTCTTGTCATGAATAAATTTTAGAAATTTTCTCTGCAAGTCCGGATGCAAATGTAGCTCAGGTTCTTCGATACAAACCGTGTAGTTCTTATAGATGGCTAATGCGCTACATAGAATAACCAACTCATGGATACCTGTTCCAAAGGATTGCAACGGAAGCCTATTCCCCTGCATTTCAATCAAGATTGTTTCTTTATCATGAGGCACTTCAACTTTGAGATTGGGGTCACCAATGAGTTTACGAATAAACTCCTGAATTTCATCAAAAGTTTGCCTTTCGTTCTCGCTCCCTACTTTTGGGTTTTGCATTTTGAAAAGAGCAGAAATGATATTTTGTCCATTGATGTTCTTTTCATCTACCGCTTCTTTTGAATCTTCATGAATTTCCCTGAAATGTGGGATGTAGATAAGATTTTCAAAGCTCTCTTTTAGAATACCAATAACGCTCTGTAAAAGGGTGTCTTTGATAATCTCTTGAAGTTTTTCTGGTGGGGCATCTGAATATTGAGTCTGTAGTCTGAGTAATTGAGATTTTGACAAATTAAATTGATCGCCAATACCGACGCTATTTCCTTTGGGATCGAAAGAAATACACAAGAGAGTCTCGGGTGTAAACACATCTGTTAGTGTGCCATAATACCTACTTAGATTGGCAACACTGACGATCAATTTCAACTTGGCTGTTTCTGCACTTCGGCGATATTGGTTCTCTATTGTCTGCAACGGCATCTTTTTTAGATCTTTGATGTTCTGCGATAGCAGTTTCAAAAAAGTTAAAATATTTGATTTGCCTGAATTGTTCTTTCCGATGAATAAGTTCGTTTTGCCAAGATTGTCGATAATGATTCCTTGGTCATCGAAACTCTTATAGTTTATAATTCCAAGAGAAGTTATAATCATATATCACCTAAGATTACGATACCAGGATAGCCGCATCGCGCATAACTTGTTTGTGTCCAAAACAGGTTCGGTTATCTTTCATTTTGGTGGTATAGACGAACCGTGTTCGGATAGACTGGTCTCTGGCTGAATTGTCAGAAACGGCTTTCTCAAGGCAATTTTTCTCACCTATTGTCCCCTTTCCTCATACACGAGTACCTTGCCAACTTCTTTTAGACCCACTTGTGTCTTGTTAAGTTTTCCTTCGACTTCCTCCAAAAATTGCATGGTTCGTCTATCATAGTATCTCTCACCGCAGGTCTTACAGACTGGCACTTTTATTGGGATATATACTACGTCATTGCCAACAACAACTTCTTCTTTTACATCCGTAACCTTAATAACCTCACCGTGACAGATTACACACTTCATAACTTTTCTTCTTTTTATGTATATTGACATTTCGGCTAACGTTCGAGCAACTATGCCGTTGCAACAAGCAATGGTCACCTAAACCTTTCCTGCAATTGAACGCTGACTCCTTTTAAATCTTTTTTGTAATTCCTCCGATTTCTTTCTGATAAATTCAATCTGCTCCTCAACCGAAAGGCCCTTTGTTTCTTCAAATTGTTTATCCCTAATCTTACGAACCATTTCAACGGCTTTCACGACCATATGTTGTTACCTCCCTCGGTGAATGAATCAAAATTTAAGGGGTGGATGTCACAAGGAGGTTGGCGCTCCCAAAATGGGATTGAATAAGGCTCACGGCCGTTGTCCTGACGCCCCGGGTTTTTCAACCTCTTCCCTGGTATTTGGACCGGTGCCCATCCACCCAAGGGAATACTATACCCCACGCCTTTCAAAGGTCAAGGATATTTTATTAATAGAGATGCCCACGAATGATGCTAAAGTACGCGAAAGGGATTTCGTCTGTTTCGTGTTTTTCGTGGGTAAATTTACTAATTTTCAGCAAAATCCGGCGATTTAACCTTCTTGCCGATTTTGTTTTCAGTGCCATTCAGAATTCTTTTTATATTGGATTTGTGACGAATAATAAGAAGCATTGAGATGAATATGGAAAATAACGTCAGAGGAAGTCC
>JACRII010000118.1 GCA_016235875.1 Planctomycetota bacterium | reverse complement strand
TCCAGATTCACAAGCTCATTACGGATCATACTGACAGGGGTATCCAGGATACGCTCTAATTCTCTTAAATAGTATTCACTATCAGGATTTGTAAAGTAGAGCCGGAATAATTCTTTTCGAGTTCTTGATTTAAATATTTTAAAAATGTCCATAATCGTAATATATTTACATTACAATTGTAATATGTTTATATTACATATTCAACAGCGATGTTTCTTTACTCATCGCTTCAAATTGTTCAAATCTATAAAACCTTTTTGACTTTCTTTCGGCAAATTCTACCTTCTTCCGCCTTGTGAACTAAAATCTTGATTTTCATAATATTCCTCTAACATGTATAGATAAGCCTTCTGCAGCATTTTCTCAACTAAATTCTAAACATTTAAAATAACCTTCCCGCACTTCCCGTCCTTCATGAGTTTCATGCCCTTTTCATAGTCCTTTAATGGAAACCGGTGGGTAATTACGGGGGTCGGGTCTACAAGGCCAGCAGATAAGAAACGTGAGGTCTTGTACCACGTGGAAAATATCTTTCGGCCGGTAATCCCGTAAATGCGGATTTTCTTGAAGATAACGTCCTTATTCAGGTCAATATTTACACGCCTCTCATAAATACCCAAAATGGAAATCCTCCCTCCGGGCGTGATAGTTCTGAGTCCTTGGTTGAGCGCCTGATTGTTACCGGAAAATTCCAGGACAACGTCCACTCCGTTATTTTTTGTGGCCTCCATGACAACATGTGTAACATCCTGCCTTCTGGGATTGATAGCGATATGTGCCCCCATCTTCTTGCTGATAGCCAGCCGGTAGTTGTTGGGATCGGAGACGACGATCAACGAGGCGCCGCATGCTTTAGCAATGCCGGTAGTAAAGAGCCCGATCGGTCCAGCACCGAGAATCAAAACTGTCTTTGCCGCGACATCCTCAGCCAGGACGGTATCAACGGCATTTCCAAAGGGTTCCTGGATGGTTGCCCATTCATCGGGAATTTTTTGGTCGTTCTTCCACAGGACGTGTTCAGGTAAGACGAGAAATTCGGCGAAGGTGCCGTCATGATCAACACCCAACAATTTAAAATTCCTGCAGACCTCTGAATATCCATTATTACACTGATAACAATCCCCACAGGTGAGATGACTTTCGGCAGAAACCCGGTCTCCAACCTTTACGCGGGTTACTTCCTCGCCAATCTTTACAACGTTTCCAACAAACTCATGACCAGTGATCCGGGGTGGTGTGAAGCGATGCTGCGCCCAGCGTGTCCAATCAAAGATGTGCACATCCGTTCCGCAGATCGAGGCAACATTGACCTTAATCAGCACGTCCCTGAGGCCTATTTTGGGAACGGGAACTTCTTTGTATTCCATTCCCTTTGCATGTTTTGTTTTAACAACCGCTTTCACCTATAGAATCCCTTATCATAAAACCATTCGATGGCCCTTTTCGTTGTCCACGTCCCAGCCCAACATTGTTTTCATTGGGTTTTAAACCTGTCTCTATCATGTCTGTTTCTGTAAATTACATGAATAAATTTTCGTGATTATTTTTTTCCAATTCCCACTTTAAAGGATTTTCAATTATATATTGACGGATACGTTTCAGTTCTTCCCTATTACGGATTATATGGTCATAGAATCGTGACTGCCAGAATGCTTTTCCTCTGGTGTTTTGATATTCATTGATTCTACGCGCAGAAAATGTTTTAAACCCACGGATAATTTCCGATAACGAATATGGTTTTGTTACCCATCCTGCCGTAGAGACAGGTTTCAAACCTGTCTCTACAATGGTATTGTTTAGTTTTAAACCTGTTTCTGCAATTTCGTTGTCAATAATGATAATACCATGAACATGGTTAGGCATTATGATAAATTTATCCAGAACACAATTGGTATAATGGGCTGGCAAACCTAACCAGCATTCTGTAACAACCTCTGCCTGTCGGTTAGGAATCAATTTTTGGTCAACTATACTACCGAAAAGATGCATGCTGTTTTTAGTGCAGACTGTGACAAAGTACGCACCATTTAGCGAATAATCATAATCTTTAAGACGTGTTGATTCTATGCGGTATTTCCCCTGGAATTTATGTTCATCCATTTTATTATTTGTCAGTTTCTGTAGAGACAGGTTTCAAACCTGTCTCTACATTGCCCGGTCTGCATCAGTTTTCTCTGACGGCCAGTAGTAAGCGTCCGGGGTATTACGGGCGCCAAAGATCGCCGTACCAATGCGAACCATGTTTGCGCCTTCCTCAATCGCTATCTGGTAATCTCCCGACATGCCCATAGAGAGGTATTTCATCTGTACCTTATCGATGCCCTCTTTGATAATGTTATCGTGTATCTCTTTTAATACCTTAAAACACTTACGAATCTTTACTTCGTCCTTCGTAAACAGCCCAATGGTCATAAGCCCATATATCTTTAATGTGTCGTATTTGGCTGTCTGCCTGACCAAAGTAATCGCCTCTTCGGGTGAGATACCATACTTGCTTTCTTCATGAGAGGTGTTGACTTGAATCAGGATATCCATTGAACGACCCTCATGCTGAAGTCGCTGGTCTAACTTTTCTACCAGAGATAACCGATCCACAGAGTGAATCATGTCTGCAAATTTAAGAACGTCTTTGACCTTGTTCGTCTGCAGGTGTCCGATAAAATGCCATTCCGCATCCTCGTCCTTTAGCGCCTCATATTTTTTCAGTGCCTCCTGAATCTTATTTTCACCGATAATACGGCCACCGGCCTTAACGGCCTCGCGTATTTGTTCTGTATCCACCGTCTTGGTTGCCATAACCAGGACAATGTCTTCCGGTCTTTTACCTGCCTTCACGGCTGCATTAGCAATGTTTTGTTTTACTTGCTCTAAATTTTCTTTAATTGACATGTCGTCTCCAAATAGTAATAATTTATTATCGATTTAGTTTTTTGAAAAAATACGATGTATTTTTGTACTCCAGAAAAAGGCAACACACCCCCGACCCCTCTTCATAGAGGGGAGTATCTTGAATTTCCCGTTAGTTAAATTTTCAAACCCCTCTCCCATATCTTACCCCATGCTACTTGCACATTGCCTCTTCATACAATTTCCTTTCCAACAACTCTCTGTATAAATTTTCTGTTTTTGCTACCGTTTCTCTGATGTCAAAACAAGTTTTCAATCGTTGATACCCGCTTTCAGCCATTTGAGCCGCAAGCGCACGATCTCTTAAAAGTCGAACAATACCTTCGGCCAGTTGCACCGGGTCTCCTGATGGAACGAGTATCCCTGTTTCTCCGTCCAGGACGACCTCAGGCACGCCACCTACATTCGTTGCGACGATGGGACATTTCATGACCATTGCCTCCAATAACACGACACCAAATCCTTCGTTGACGGAGGGCAGGACGAATAGGTCGCCGCATGAGATGATTTCCGGGACATCACTACGCATTCCCAGAAATAACACCTGTTTTTCCAATCCAAGGGTTTTTACCTGTCCTGAAAGTTCTCCTCTCAGTTCCCCATCCCCAAGGAAAACCAACCGTATATTTGGTATCTTTGTAATTACCTGAGCAAGGGCGGAAATCAGGTATGTCTGGCCTTTTACAGGCACAAGTCTTCCTGCCGTTACAATTAAGAAATACTCATTCTCAATCCCGAGCTCCTGTCGTTTCTGTATCCGATCGACCTTTCTTTTCCTTAAACTTTCAATGTCAACTCCATTGTAAATATAATCAAACTGAGATTTTTGGCCAATTCCAGCCTTTATGTAAGGCTCGATACCGCTTTTTGTCAACGTAATAATTTTGTCTGTAAACCGTGCGGAAAACCTTTCGAGCCATATAAAAAACCGGGTTTTAATCTTCCCAAAATATCCCTCAAAAATATCGCCGTGGGGAGAATAAATAATGCATTTTACGTTTGCCAGCCGTGCTGCCAAACGGCCAATAAAACCGCCCTTTGATGTGTGACAGTGAACAATATCATATCTGCCCCGAAGAATCAAAAAATAAAGTCTTAAAAGTGCATATATATCTAAAAACGGGTGGATATCTCGAATAAGGGCGGGAATAACAAATACTTGGAAACCCATATCTCTGGCGAATGCAATCATGTCTTTTTCAGGTTCTAGTGCTAGCCCTGTTGCTATATGATGTTCAAACTGTGAAGTATCGCAGCGTCGCAACACTTCAAGAAGGACGGCTGGTGCGCCACCCCTTTCAAGACGTGTAATTACGTGCAATACCCTGATCTTTTCTGCAGATTTATAATTGCTCATTCTCCCTTCGTGTTCCCGGAAGGTGAACCAAATTTCACGAATATTGGATTGGACAGGATGCGCGAAGGTCCGTCTATATCCAGCCGGTAATAAATCTTTTCACCCGGTTTGACGTATTTGTCTTCATAGGTCATGTCAGTATTTCCAGAAGATTCAAACCGATGTATTACCTCGCCGTTTCGAATAATATCTACTTTGTATTTTACGTCCCTCGCTGTTTCTGGAAGGGACACATGAATCTTTAGCTGTGGGGTTTTATCCGTTACTAATTCCTCTCCCATGTAAGCCTTAATGGGTTGAGCAGTATCTTCGATTATGAATTTATCGAGGGTTAAGGGAGGGGACTTTTCGGTGTATAAATGAAGGGCATAGACACGGCCTGCCTTAAGAGCCTCAATAACCGCTTTTTCATTCTTTTCTTTTAACAAAAATATGGTTTGTGAATCCTTGATAGAAAATGTGTCTTCATCCCCAAAGTCCACTTCCCCGATAGCCCAGACGGGTCGTTCACGTTCACCCCTGCAGTATTGATTGAGGATTTGATCCCATATCCCGCCCGGTGGAGCCATGAACTTAATCCCTTCTGCAAATACTGCAAAACCTGTATAATTCCGCGTTTTAAGCAAGTCTTCATAATAGGGCTTTGTAATAAGTTTAACCCCACTTGCTTCCTTATTCACATCTTCCACTTCTGGATGTGCCCAGAAGGTCACACCGCCGCGTGTGTTGACGTAGTCAATGACCGTCTGATACGGCGCTATCCCACGATCACCATGATATTGGTCATACCGGGGCGATACGAAGGGAAAATTGTTTATCGTAAAAATTATACCCAGCAGGAGGCCAATAGCACTTGCAATTTTTAGAAGCGTGGTAATACCGCCTTCCTTAGCTGCCGAGAATAAAAGCCAGCTAAAAACAAAAAAACAGAGAGGCCATAGACTGACCAGGGTATCAAATGCAAACCCCCTGGAATAACCCTTCCCAATCGAAGGGAGGTTTTTATAATCTGAGGCGTTATTCAATCCCATTACCAGGATATGCTTGTGCCCGTCCATCATTTCCAAATCCTTAGTAAAGTAGCTCCCTTTCCACCAATAAAACGGAATTGCCTCCGCCCCATGCATAATCAGCATATCAGGGTACTTTTGATTTAATCCGGAGATCGTATTGACATAGTTCTCCTCACCGTAACTATGAATTGAGCCTTTTTCTACAACCTTCCTGATAAACTTTCTGAGCGGTGGTATTCCATATTCCCATCGCATGGTATCGTGGTCAGTAAAGATGGCAATTTCTACCCCGGCATCATGGGCAATCCTGGACATCTCTTCGGGAGGCAATTTCCCACCGCTAATGGTGGAATCGAGATGAATAACACCAGTAAACAACTTGTATTCTTCGCAAAATGCTTTGCCTTTAAAACTAAAAACCAAGAAAAAGGCAAGGCACAAAAGAAATATTTTGATTTTGTTATTCATATTATAATGCAGCATAGTGTAATACGACCTTCGAGTCGCTCATTTCTGTTGATTACCTTTTCAGTCGCTTCAGGCGAGATAAATCGTTCGACTGAGCGCTCCCAACGAAGTCTCGCTCTACAATTACATAACTTTGCAATTCCCTGAATATATAACCTATCTTTTTCTTATTCCCCTGCTTCCTGGATTTTTCGTCTTTTTTTCTTTTAACCGATAGGTGTCTTCCAAACTGGTTAACGCCTCTTTAAGGTCTGGTGATATTTCCAATGCTCGTTTATATTCAGCAATTGCATCATCGAAATGTCCCTGTTTTTGATAAACGTCTCCGAGTTTGTGATGGGCTGCAGACACCTTTGGATTAATCTCGATTATTTTTTTCATATCCGCTGTGGCATCATTTAACCTACCGCTTTGTATATAAAGGACGCCTCGATTATAAAGCGTTGAAAGGTCGTTTGGAGTCAGCCGTAAAGCTTCATTGTATTCATCTATAGCTTCCGAGGTCATTCCTTTTTCTGAGTAAACTACGCCCAGGTTAAAATGTGCGCCTGCGTGATTTTTATTTAAAGACAGTGTTTTTTTAAATGCAGAAACGGCTTCATCGTAATTCTTTTTTTTTGTGAAGGCAACTCCCAAATTATTATAAGCCTCTCCAAAATTCGGACTGATTTCAATCGCCTTCTTGTAAGTGGCAATCGCATCGTCAATCATCCCCTTGTCGACATAGACGGCGCCGAGATTATTATATACCTCCTTAAAGTCTTCTTTGTTTTGTAAGGCTTCTTTGTATGCAGAAATCGCTTCGTCGCTTTTTCCCTGTAATGCCAGCGATACACCCTTATTGTTACAAAGCATGGCGAGTCTGTTCTTTGTGTCTTTGTGATTAGGGTCTATTGATAATATCCTTCTGTAAGTAAGAATTGCGTGGTCTTGTGATCCATTTGATTCATACGCTGAGGCCAGGTCCAAAAGCATGGTTATATCTTTGGAGTTGACTTTGGAAGCTTTCTCAAAAGATTGAATAGACTCGGTCGTCTGTCCCTTTTTCCTATAAAGATATGCAATACTTTTGTGACTTTCTGCAAGGTTCGGATTGATCTCTATAGCCTTCTTATATGAGGAAATGGCGTCATCGATCATCCCTTTGCCAGCATAAGCGTTCCCCAGATTATGAAAAATTCCTGCAT
This sequence comes from Planctomycetota bacterium, assembly GCA_016235875.1. GTDB lineage: Bacteria > Planctomycetota > Brocadiia > Brocadiales > Brocadiaceae > Wunengus. The sequence goes on along the minus strand of JACRII010000118.1, from coordinate 3,549 downwards.
CGTTTGGATTAATGGCTGCGGCTTTTTTATATGAGTCAATGGCATCGTCAAATAGGTCCTTTTTATTGAAAATGTTGCCGAGGTTATAGTAAGCCTCAGAGTCATTAGGATTGATATCGAGCACTTTACGAAACTCTCGAAGCGCTTCGTCAAACAGGGCATTTCTGTAATACAGAATACCCAGATTAAAATGTGCATTAAGATTGGAAGGTTCTTCCAGAATTATTTTTTGATACTTCTTTATAATTTCACTGTCGAGGGTACCGATAGATTCTGCAGGTGAAGGAATTGAAACTTTCAGGCATAAGAAGAAAGAGATACCGAAAATACCCGAATAGATATATTTTATGAAGTGCCTGCGCATAGTGCGATTCCGGAAAATATTTACAATATTTTTCTCAATAAGGTGCGCCTTTCATACGCAGAGACCTTTTCCTTGTTTATGAGTTCTTTTATTTGATGAGGATTTTTAACACCCTTAAACACAAAGCTAAGGCGTTCGGTGTTTATGGTGAGATTGCCGATTTTAAATCGTTTTTGCATCGACCCTTGCTTTATCGTAATATTATTGACGTCGCAATAACTCATTTCCCTAAATTTTCCTGAAAAAGGGCCTTTTCTAATTAAAATTCCGTGATTTGTGATTAAATATCTCGTCGTGAAGATTGAAAGAATAATATAGATGATAAGAAGACCGCTAATCGACAATATACTTAATCCTGTAATAGTATTTATTCCAAATGCGGAAAAAGCCAAAAAGATAGAAAACGCTAAAATGGCAAAGGTTAACCAATATTGTCGAATACTGGGTTTGAAGGATTGAATAATTTTTGTTTCTGTTGGTTTAGTAAAAATAGTTTCCTTATTCACGGTTTTTTATAGGTTATTGAGATTTAGCATTTACCATGAAATCCAGCCAAATGTGCGGCTTCAACGACTTCTTTTACATTCGATCCGAGTCAATACCCTGTCTGGATTTTCCCAAAAAGACCCGGGGTATTTTAAGTTGAATTATAGGTAAGGAGGTTAATCATGTCAAGGCAAATGCGGGACAATCGTCCGTCTCGGAACATTTTAAATACAGAAAAATTATTTCTATTTTTTAATGGCTATAAAGTGGACAGCCCGGTTTTATATAGTGAAAGGCCCAGCTACCGAAATAGGCAAAACACAAGAGCGTTGCCCAGAAGGACTTTAGAAAATCTGTATATCTGTTATCTTTCGTGTAAAATTCAAGCCCCTTTACAGCCAGGGTAATCAACGCTGGATTCAGCAGGATATCATTGGTTCCTGGAGAAGAAGTAGCGCCTATGTAATTGATAAGTATGCCAATTACGGCGCTGATAAACAACGAAAGATATATATTCTGTTTAACAACGATAATACTGGAAATAACGAGCGCATGCGATATTATGGACATTATTACATAATGGGAACTTCTATAAAATTCATACGAAGTAATAAAGTAAGGAATAAGAAATATAAATAATATAGCATCATTATCCTGCTTTTTATTGTATGCAAGCAAGAATAACGAAGCGGGGGCAATAAGCTTGAGTACGTCGTTGTCGCTCCAATAACCTATGTCACCAAAAAAAATACAAGCAACGCCAATAAAGGTGCCTAGATATAAAAGCAATGTCATTCTGTACTGCAATCTCATGATCCACCAGACTAAAACAAAAACAATTAAAGATTTTAGTATGGCAAAACATTCTTTAAGCCAAAATACCTCTTCGTAGATATAAATCAGACTTTCGAGACTGTCGAGTATAAGTTCCATAAATTGTAAACCTTAATTTTACGCCATTTTTAGTTCTTGCCCATCTATAGTAAACACAATAAATATGGTTACATGCAAATTACCATTGCGAGGGCGATAGCCCGAAGCAATCTCGAAGGTTTGGATTGCTTCGCTGTCGCTCGCAATGACAACTTTCTTATTGCGTTCACTATATGTCACGCTGCATATTTCGGTTGCTGCTGAGGTAATGTAATTATGAATTTACTCCCAACGTTCACGGTACTTTCGACTTTAACGAATCCATGATGAAGGTTGACAATATGCTTAACAATGGAAAGTCCCAGTCCAGTTCCACCCATTTCACGTGAGCGGGCAGGATCAACACGATAGAACCTTTCAAAAATACGCGGGATATGTTCTTGCGGAATGCCAATACCTGTGTCTGATATTTCAAACTGAACAGATTCTTTGATGGGGTTCACCTTCAGACCTATCCGACCACCTTTAGGTGTATATTTTATAGCATTATCAAGTAAATTGGTCAGCAACTGGCGCAAGAGATATTCATCTGTTTCGATCATGGGTATATGCTGGGGCATATCCAGTTCAAAAGCCTGGTCTCTTCCTGCACAACTTTCTTTATAATGAGAAAAAATATCTTCCATGCAAAGATGTATGTCCACAGTATGAAGTTCTATCTTTAAATCGTTGGAGTCTAATTTAGATAATTCCAGAATATCCTTGATCAGGTTATCAAGTCTCTGCGTATGTTTCATTATAATACCGAGAAATTCTCGTGTAGACGCATTATCCGTATCACTATTTTCGAGCAGCGTTTCCACATATCCCTTGATAGAAGCAAGTGGAGTTCTCAGTTCATGTGATACGTTGGCGACAAATTCCCTGCGTGTATTTTCAAGTTTCCGCAATTCCGTAATATCATGAAATACCAGGAGAATTCCGTGCGTATTTTTATCAATCTGAATAGGGGAAAGGTGCATTTGTAATAATTTCTTTTCGGGAGAAAGAATTTCAATTTCAGAGGTTGTAGTCGCCTGAGTTTTATCTCCCATTTTAACCGATGACCGTATTACTTCTCTTACCAGACTACATAACTTCTCATTTCGTATCTTTTCCCATAGGAAATCTTTGTTCACTATAACCTTCGATATGCCAAACATGGTTTTTGCCGCATTGTTGATAAGAATAATTCTTTCCTGGAGGTTTGTTGTTATAATCGCATCATTCATGTTGGCCATGATGGCGTCGAGTTTATTTTTATCATCCAGAATGGTTTGCATACTGGCTTGAAGCTCAGTCCCCATAGTATTAATTGCATTTGCCAGGTCTCCTATCTCACCTGAAGAATCGGTCTCTGCTTTCCTGGCAAAGTTTCCTCGTGCAAAGCTCTGTGCAATCTGAGTAATGTTCAGGAGCGGCGATGTATTTATTTTAATAATGACAAAACCTATAGCCAGAGTTATCGCAAACGTAATGAGTATATATAAAATCAAATGATTAATTGGCAATGCATCGTATTCAATATGTTTGGTTAACAAATTCATCTGATATCCTTTTATGACCTTGCTTACAAAATATCCCGCCAGGCTCAGAAATCCACATAAAAGGACGACATAGCTTATAAAAATCTTCCAAAACAATTTATTTTTCATTCTACAGGCTTTTGTGTGGGTACAAATTAAGTTTTCCACAGTGAAACAGGATAGCAGTTCTATAGTTGTAAAAGTTTCTGAACCCTCTTGCGGCAGATTTTATCTGTTGTATTTTGCTATTAATCCCTTCTG
>JACRII010000003.1 GCA_016235875.1 Planctomycetota bacterium | reverse complement strand
TTTAATTCTCTTATATTTCCCGGCCAGTTATACTGACACAAATAATCCATAGCTTCTTTGTCTATGGATTTCACAACGGCATTATTTTCAAGGCTATATTTTCTGAGATAATAATCCACGAGTAACGGTATGTCATCTCGTCTTTCTCTCAAAGACGGCAAATAAATTGGCACAACATTCAGGCGATAAAAAAGGTCTTCACGAAATGTTCCTTTTTGGATTTCATTCATTAGATTCCTATTCGTCGTAGCTACAATCCGTACGTCAATTTTTATCGTCTTTTCACCCCCTACCCGCTCAATCTCCTCTTCTTCAAGAACCCTTAACAATTTGGCTTGTATATTAGGAGATATTTCACTGATCTCATCAAGCAGCAGCGTCCCCTCATTCGCTAATTCGAAGCGCCCTGTATGCTTTGAAATGGCTCCGGTATAAGCCCCCCGCTCGTGTCCAAACAGCTCGCTTTCCAGGAGAGTTTCAGCCAAAGCTGCGCAATTGACACGAATAAAAGGGTTCTCGCAGCGAGGACTATGAACGTGGATAGCACGCGCAATGAGTTCCTTCCCCGTGCCGCTTTCTCCTTGAATCAAAACACTTGCCTTACTCTGGGCAATTTTCTTAATCTGTTCATATATTACGGACATCTTGGAATTTCGGCTAAACACGGGATTTAATTTTTCATCAATATTTGAATTAGATCTCCAATATCTGTTCTCCGTAATTAACTTTTGCCGTTCATTCACCCTTGAAATCAAGAGCTCTATCTGATCCGGTGAAAATGGTTTTATAATATAATCATATGCCCCTTTTTTCATTGCCTCTACTGCGGTCTCTATCGTTCCATGAGCCGTCATAAGGATTACAACCGTTTCAGGAGAAATGCTTTTTATCTTTTCCAGAACCTCCATGCCACACATTCCGGGCATTTTCATATCAAGAAAGATTACATCACAAGGTTCCTTGCTTATCCTGGCTATTGCTTGTTGACCGTTGCTTGCAGATATAACTTCATATCCACCCCTCATTAGTGTTTCACAAAGATATTCACGTCCCAATGAATCGTCATCTACTACCATTATCTTTTCAACACTCATTTAATTCCCCTGATGAATAGAATTTTAAAATACGCACAAAAACATTTCTTTCAGCAATATGCATCATGATAAAAATTGTGGTATCAATGCTTCATTTTCTGAATACCTATCGTCAAAAGAATCAGTATCGTAAATATTATTTTTTGGCAAGTTAATAGTAAAAGTGGTGCCGCTGCCTTCCACACTCTCTACAAATATTTTGCCGTTATGCGCCTCAATGACCTTGTTCACGATTGCCAATCCCAAGCCAGTCCCTTCCTGTTTTGTCGTAAAAAACGGATCAAAGATTTTGTTAACAAGTTCCTTTTTGATGCCAACCCCGGTATCCTTTATTCCGACTTGTATATCTTCATTACGGTAATCATCTCCCAGTATACGCGTAAACACGGTCAATTCTCCCCCGCACGTCATGGACTGAATTGCATTTAAGCACAAGTTTAAAAAAACCTGTTGTAATTTTTCTGGATCACACCTTACAATATCATTATCTAAATTATATTCTTTTTGAATGCGAATATTGTTAATACCTTTTTGTCTTATATCCTCAGCCACAAAGAAAAGGGTCTTATCCAATATCTCTGAAATACTATTGTCTTTTGACTTCAATTTGAGAGGCCTGGCAAATACCAGTAATTCAGTCACCGTCTTATTTAAATTTTTTGTGCCTTGTATAATATTTTTTACTAACTTCTTTCTTGGATCCGAATCTTCGAAGTCACGGGCAAGTAATGCGGAAAACCCTTCTATTCCGTTCAAGGGATTACGAATTTCATGGGCAATACATGCTGCCATAGCGCCAATGGCAGCTAATTTATCCGCATTTCTCAAACGCATCTCCAATTCTCTAATTTCGGACAGGTCTCTAAACACCTCTACCGCTCCTATGGTATTTTCATTAGCATCTCTAATTAAAGACACACTGCTTTCTATCCATTTTAACACCCCTCGAATCGTTTCTATCTTTCGCTCTACATCTATACAATTTTTTCTTTTTTCAAGCGCCAAGAGCAATAACGGTGCACTGCCATCGCTATTTTTAAAAATGGCCTCAATCTTCTTTCCCATTACATACGATGCGTCTAATCCTAATATTTTTTCTGCCGCCTTGTTAATGGTAGATATTTCACCTTTTAAATTCACCGCTATAACGCCACTGTGAATACTGCTCAAAAGGTTGTTTGAATACTTTGTAAGGCTATCCAACTCCTGTACCTTGTCCTTCAAACAGGCATTTGTGTACGCCATTTCCTTATCAATTTCTTTAACCCTGTTTTGAAGGTGATTGTAAGATTCTTCAAGTCGCAGGGTATACTCGTTAAATAAATGAAAGGCAGAGGCAAGTTCTGTCCCCCAGTTTTTTTTAAATTCACCGATAGTAGTATTTTCCATCATTTCATCCCATTCTCTTCATTTACTTGGATATATGGTTGTTTGATGCTGTAAGTAATTGATTGTTGGCCAGAGTATTCTTTTCGGACCAGGCCTTCCACCAACCAATATCTTCCATATACCATTTTGCCTGGTCTGTCAAATCGCTCTCAGGAAACTGGTTGACAAACCGTTGATATTCGCCAAGAGCAATGTCATACTTTTTCATATTTCTATAGCAGTTTGCAACCTGGTATTGGGCCCAAATATATTGATCCGAAGAGGTATTGTTTGGAGTAAACAATTTATACATCTGGAGTGCATTATCATACTCACATAGTTTATAATAACATTCTGCGACATCCAGTTGACTCACATTTCTAAGTATCATATCCAACCGCTGTTTTTTGGTATTATTTGCATCCAACTCTGATTTTTTATTATTTTTCATTATGTATAGTTGCGCAGTTGAACTTCCTTCCCTCACACTTGCGTCTTTTAATGAACCTCTCCCGGATATTTCTGCTGAGGTACCGATTTTTGCCTGCATATTACCCGATTGTAAAGGATCGTTCTCTTGAGCAGCAGGTAACGATTCGGTTATTTTACTCATATCTCCATCTTTGTTTTTGGCGCCGTCTGGTTCCATAAGCACATTGTTTCCTATTTTTCTATATTGATTTTCCAATCCCTGTAGTTTCTCCCTTTCGGTTCTGAGAAGGGATAATAAACTTTCCACACCTTCTTCTTTTTTAAAACCCGATGGCAATTCTTCAATTTTTTGATTATTTGAATTCGAAATCGTCTCTTCTGTTTTGGATACAACAGGTCTTAGCAATGGTCTTTCAATATCACCACTTATTCTTGCATCCACTTTTTGGGATGCTGCAGGCAAGCAATTTGTTTTATCAGAAGCAATTTTTTCGTCATTACCGAAAAGGCAAGGCATACATCCTAAAACAATTCCAACAAATATGAGTCCTTTTTTCGCTACCATATAACACCTTAACAATAATTTGTGATGTTAAAATAAGCACTACGAATTAAGAGGTGAGCAAACAAAATGCCACACTATTATCAGGATATATCTGATTAGATACGTGCAGAAGAAACTAATGCAGATACTCAAATGTTATCTTATGGAAGACAAATAGGTTAACACCAACACAATAATTGATATGAAAAGATGCTTTTATAACCTACTGTTCGGTATGTCTCGTGTGAAATAATAAATCAGGACATGCATAAACAACAAAATTATCGACATCACGTTGTATTGTCAGTTGAAAATTAGAACAAAGGAAAAACCAGAAACCTCTTGAAATGTATCTTTAAAGGGTGTGTATTATTTAGGCAGGTGAATTTTAACCTTTTTACAAAGGTTGTGTATTACTGGTTGTCTCATCCAGGAGGGTATCTGTATGTTACAGCGATTTTGGAGCGATTCCGTCTTTGTCCAAACCCACGAGATATGCCTTTATTGCCTGTTCTAACTTCCCCATGGATTTATAACAATCGCCGATACGTTTAAATGCATATTGCCTTATTTTTTCTTCGTCATTGGTCTTTAATAACTCAAGATAGCTTTTTATTGCTTCTTCATATTTTTTATCATGATAGAGAGCATCCGCCATCCCTATCATACCTTCGACCATAAGTTCACTCGTGGGGTACTGCTTTACAAAATTATCAAAAGCATGATATGCTAAATTATAATCACCTCTGTCAAAATAACAATTCCCAATATCCAATGCCATTTTACTGGCATAATCATTGTCCGGGTATGCTTGCATTCCATCGTGAAATGTCTGTATTGCTGAATCTGTCATATTCATGGCACTTAAACTTTTTCCCATAAAGTACATTCCATAGGGAACCTTACTGTTCTTTGAATAGGTATCTATCGCTCTTCTAAATATTTGAAACGCTGCCAGATAATTGTCTTGTTTGTAGAAACAATCGCCCAGCAGGAAACTAGCGTTTTCCATAAGCTCTCCTTCTCCTCCTGGTTCGCTCACCAGGAGATTCCCCAAAACGCTGCCAGCATCCTGGTATTCATTCAATAAATACAAGCAATTACCAATTTGATACTCGGTCTCAAATCTCATTTGACCAGAATCGCATTTCTCTCTTGCTTGCAAAAAAGATTGTAGTGCGCCTCTATAATTGCCCATTTTTACGTGGGTCTTTGCCATATTGAATTGGGATCTACAAGCCGTATCTTCCTTAGGATATTCACGAATAACCCTTTCATAGACGTCTATTGCTTTGTGGTAAAGACCTTGTTCAACGAAGGAATCTGCTATTGACAAAAGGGCGTCATCAACGAGAGAATCTTTTGGATAACTATACATGAATTGGAAATAGACCCGTCTGGCATTTTCGTGATCCTTCAGGCTGTCATAGCACCGGCCTGTTTTGAATAATGCTTCTTTTATTAATTGAGGTTCTTTATATTTTCCCAATACGATTTTATATTCCTGCAATGCAAGAAAATTAAAGCCGAGATCATAATAATAATTCCCCAACTCTAAATATGCCTTTGCAACCCTGCGATCATTTGGATATTTTAATTGTGCCTTTTGATAAAGCTGGACGCTTTTATCCCGATAATATTCAAAGGCCGCATCCTCCTTGAGCTTCGACAAGGTAATAACATATATGGAATCCTCATTCTGAATAAATTCCAACCCGCGTATGCCGAGAACCACCTCTAATATATCTTGTAAAGGACTTTTTTGAATTGAAATATTTACGTAAGAAGATAAGTAGGCAGCATCAACGTCTTCATCCACAATAATACTCTTACCAAAACTCGCGGACAACGCTTGTAATATATCCGTTATCTTTACCTGGGTCGCATCAATCGAATACACGGCTACACCGTATTCACCAATTTCTTTCGTCAGCACGATATTTTCATTCGGATTAATCACAATCGGTGTCTTGTTTATCTGTTTCGTATTCTCTTGTTCGTTAGTTTGGGCTTCTGTCTCCTGAGTCCGTTCTTCCTCATTCTCTTGCGTCTCAAGTATTTGCAATTGTGTCTTGAGCTTTTCCAAACTGCGCTTTTCCGTATTTAGCTTCTCGCTCATACTGGACGGACTATCTATGTTTTGTCCCGCCTGTACCAGAGAGATAGTAAATATCTCAATGAAAGCACATAAAATTAACCACAATTTAACAGATAACCTTTTATTCATTTTCTTCCCCAAGCAATTTAAGTTAGGCTGCCTTCGGCAGCTTTTTCAATGTAGCGCTAACTTCGGTTCGCTTACATCCTATGCGAACTAAAGTTCGCACTACAACTGCAAGATTGAAATTCCTTAGCATAAGCTTATCTCGAAGCCAATGATCTAACTGAACTACTCGTGCCAACAGCGGTTGCCTTACGAAGGCGTTGAGCTTCCTTCATATAATAATCTGCTATCTTAAAATAAGCGTCTACCACTACCAGTTTATCGTCATTGGAACTGCATTTCCCTTCTTGTGCAACAACCGTATAAAGCGTTTTTCTTGCTTTTTCAAATTCGCCCATTCCTGCATAACATTCGCCCACTTTCAACCGGCTTTTAAAATGATATGGACTGTTAATATAGTCATTATTTAACGTCTGAAACACTTTCGCTGCTTCTTCATATCTTTCAGACATTAAATAGGAATCTCCCAGGCGGTACATTACAAAATCCTCATTTAAAAAGGGCATTGATTTATCCAACCCTTTTTCATAAGAAGCTGCTGCGCCCCCGTAG
>JACRII010000117.1 GCA_016235875.1 Planctomycetota bacterium | reverse complement strand
TGGCATACAATGCAGGTTGACGAGGTAATAGGAAATCTCGATACAAACGCCGACACAGGGCTCAGCCTTACCGAGGCAGAGGACAGGCTAAGGAAATACGGATACAATCAATTAGAAGAAAAAGAAGGTGTATCGTCCATAATACTCTTTTTGGGGCAATTCAACGACTTCATAGTATGGGTATTGATTGCAGCCGCTATAGTCTCAGGATTTATGGGAGAATGGGTCGATGCGTTGGCCATTATTGCCATCATTATCATCAATGCCATTATTGGATTTATTCAGGAATACCGCGCAGAGAAATCCCTTGCTGCATTACAAAAAATGTCAGCGCCTTTTTCAAAGGTTTTGCGAAACGGTGAAATGCATTCCTTACCATCCCGCGATCTTGTGCCTGGGGATATTGCCTTGTTGGAGGCTGGGGATTATGTTCCAGCCGATGGCAGACTATGTTCTTCTTTTAGCCTAAGAACACAAGAGGCCTCCCTTACGGGCGAATCAACGCCTGTTGGGAAATCCACAGAACCACTTCTGAATTCCTCTTTACCTATTGGGGACAGAGAAAATATGGTGTTTATGGGCACCTCGGTAACGAGTGGTAAAGGAACGTGTGTTATTGTATCAACGGGAATGCGCACCGAATTGGGCAAAATTGCCGGTCTCATCCAGGAAGCAGGAAAAGAGGAAACCCCCCTTCAGCGTAAGCTAGAGGTATTCGGGAAAAAATTAGTCTATTTGTGTTTAGTGATTGTAACAATCGTTTTTCTTTTAGAGTTGTGGAGAAAAGACCCCTTATTAGAAGCGTTCCTTACTTCAGTAAGCCTCGCCGTTGCGGCTATCCCGGAAGGTCTGCCGGCCATCGTAACTATCGCCCTGGCTTTAGGGGTGCAACGCATGGTGAAAAGACACGTACTCATTCGGAAATTACCATCGGTAGAGACTCTGGGGTGTGCCACGGTCATTTGTTCAGACAAAACAGGCACTCTCACTCAAAACGAAATGACCGTTAGAAAAATATTTGTTAGTGGTAAAACTATTGATGTCTCAGGAACGGGTTATATCCCTGAGGGAAATTTCTTTAGTAACAGCATGCCCTTATCAGAAATCGAAAAGCAAGCTGTAAAAAAAGTACTGGAAATTGGTGTATTATGTAACAATGCCTATCTTAAAAAAGACAATAATACCTGGAAGATCATCGGTGACCCTACAGAAGGCGCAATCCTGAGTGCTGCGGGTAAGGCTGGTATCTGGAAGGATGAACTCGAAAAAAGATTACCGCTTCTTTCAGAAATACCCTTTGATTCCGACCGGAAGAAGATGTCTACTGTCAGAAGCACACCAGACTCTTTGCTTGTTTGCGAAAAGGGCGCACCAGATGTCATTCTGAGGGATTGCACAAAAATTTACCTTGACGGAGAGACAAGAAATTTAACAGAAAACGATATAGAGGCCATCTTAAATGAAATCAACAAAATGGCTGGCGCTGCTCTGCGCGTCCTTGGTACAGCATTCAAACCACTCGGCCATGAAATGATTAACCAGGATCCCGACTCAATAGAAAGAGATATGATTTTTACAGGATTATTGGCCATGATGGATCCACCCAGACCAGAGGTAAAGGATGCCGTTGTTACTTGTCACGATGCGGGTATAACGACTGTTATGATTACCGGCGATCATAAAAATACAGCCCGTGCAATTGGTGAAGAACTTGGATTTCTTTGTAACAATTCAAAAGCTATTGATGGGGTAGAATTGGACACGCTTTCTAACGATGCTTTGGAAAAAGAAGTGTCTAAGATAGCTGTATACGCGCGGGTTTCTGCCGAACACAAGCTCAGGATTGTTAGGGCATGGAAAAAGCAGGGAGACGTTGTTGCCATGACCGGCGACGGCGTAAACGATGCCCCTGCCGTAAAAGAGGCAAGTATCGGTGTATCTATGGGTATTACCGGAACTGACGTCACAAAAGAGGCATCTGATATGGTCATAACGGACGACAACTTTGCATCTATCGTTGCTGCTGTTGAAGAGGGAAGAGGCATTTACGACAACATAAAGAAGTCAATCCATTACCTGCTTTCGTGTAATACAGGAGAGATTTTGACAATGCTTTTTGCGTCGATATTTAATCTCCCCCTCCCATTATTCCCGATACAAATATTATGGATAAACATCGCTACGGATGGATTGCCAGCGTTGGCATTAAGTGTTGACTCAGTAGACCCTGATATCATGAAAAGGACGGCTAGAAGGTCAACTGAACAAATTATAGATAGAAATCTTGGCACATTGATGCTATTCCAGGGTTTTATCATTGCCGCCAGTACCTTATTGGCTTATTTATATGTTTTGTACTACACAAGCAGCGCGAAACCTGGTTATTTATATTATTGGTTTACTAACGAAATGATACCGTGTGCGTTCGGTGGTGAGCTACTTGGTGATATAGAACGGGCAAGGACGGTTGCTTTTTGTGTGATGGTTATTTCCCAATTGTTCCACTCTTTTAACTGCAGAAATACAAGACGTTCTTTGTTTAATATTGGTGTGTTTACTAATAAAAAACTTTTATTGGCAACAGGATTTTCATTGGCCATGCAGGTAGCCATCATCCACATCCCATACTGCGAAATAATCTTTAAGGTAACACCTTTAGGATTAAAGGATTGGGCAACAGTCTTTGGATTTTCCTTTATTATTTTTTTTATTATGGAAATAATAAAATGGTTTCGGAAAGAAAGTATCAATTTTCAAACATTGAATAACAAATAAAATGAATAGAGATTCCTGCTTTAGCAGGAATGACAGGATTAATACTTGCGAAAATAAAAGTAAAATATGATATCTTTCATAATTCAAATACTTCAGTATATTGCTTGTTTCGTTCTCCTCTTTATACATATCACGGAGACGCTTGCTGTAGAGGAGTGGCCAATGTCTATAGCACCTCCAATCAGTGAGCAAAGTCAAGTATGCATGCTATGCCACAAAAACTACACACCAGGAATTGTTGAGGATTGGCTTAAAAGCAGGCATTCAAAAACAACTCCGGAACTGGCGCTCAAAAATCCTCCTCTAGAGAGAAGGATTTCAAGCGAGGTAATACCAGAAACTTTACAGTCAACTGTCGTTGGCTGTTATGAATGTCATAGTCTGAATGCCTCCGCCCACAAAGATAACTTCGAACACTTTGGGTTCTGGATCAATGTGATTGTTTCACCAAATGACTGCAAAACCTGTCATTCAGTTGAAGTTGACCAATATTCCGTCAGTAAAAAGGCACACGCACTGGAGAATCTTCAGCAAAACCCCCTTTTTCATACCTTTGGTGAGGCAATTACAAGCGTTAAAGAAATTAAAGACGGTAAAATAATCCATTTTAATTCATCGGAATATACAAAGGCTGAAACATGTTATGCGTGTCATGGCACTGCTGTAACGGTAAAAGGTATGAAGAAAGTTTTATCAAAGATGGGTGAAATTGATGTTCCTGACCTTGCCAACTGGCCGAACCAGGGAGTAGGAAGGATTAATCCCGATGGAAGCCTGGGGGCATGTACATCATGCCATCCACGACATAATTTCTCTATAGAGGTAGCCAGAAAACCTTATACCTGTTCTCAATGCCATCTCGAGCCAGACGTACCTGCATTTGAAGTTTACAAAGAAAGTAAACACGGGAACATTTTCTTCTCTATGCAGCATGAATGGAACTGGAATAATGTTCCCTGGAGAATTGGCAAAGATTTTCAAGCTCCAACCTGTGCAACTTGCCATAATAGTCTCATAACTACTCCCGATAATAAGGTTATTGTATCAAGAACCCATGATTTTGGCGCGAGACTATGGGTCAGGTTGTTTGGACTCATTTACTCCCATCCTCAACCTAAAAGTGGCGAGACATATTTAATCAAAAACAAGGATGGCATACCTCTTCCCACTGCATACACAGGAGAACCAGCATCTGAATATCTGATTGATAAAAGTGAACAGTTGCGGCGTCAAACCGAAATGGAAAAATTGTGTCAAGGCTGTCATAATACAGATTGGGTTAACCAGCACTTTGTCAAACTTGATGTCACTATAGCAGAAACCGATAGAATGAGTTTATCGGCTACACACTTACTTCAGAAAGCCTGGAATGAAGGATTGGCAGATCCGTCTAATCCTTTTGATGAGACGATTGAGCGCCTGTGGATAAAGCAGTGGTTTTTCTATGCCAACTCGGTGCGATACGCATCTGCTATGGGAGGTCCTGACTTTGCCACATTTAAAAATGGCTGGTGGGAGTTAACAGCAAACTTGCATGAAATGCTTAAGTTATCACAAAATCAAAAATAGCGAATGGGTAAAATAGTGTTAAATATTCCAAAATATCCTGTAGCTTTAAACAGTACTTTGGAAATTATAAAAGACATTGACAGAAACAGGATAACAGCTTAGGATATGTTATATAATGCCTTTTACCTAATTTAAAAGAAATAATTTTAATAATTATCAAGGAGGTGATTGTTTAGTAATATTACAGGTAATTCAGCCAGTCTGTATATAACTATGTTTTCAAATTTAGCCTTGGAGGGAATAAAATGAAACGTATTTTATGGTTGATTTCGGCTTTAAGTTTTACAATGCTTATTTCAAGTTATTCAAAGAATTTAAACGTAATAGCAAATGAAAAAAAAGTAGAGGAACAAAAGCCCGCTAAGAAAACTACAGCAATGGATCACGTTTGTGGTATGGAGGTGCATAAAGATAAGGCGCTCAAGTTAGAACACGATGGCAAAACGTATTATTTTTGTTCCAAAAACTGTGAAGAAACATTTAAAAAAGAACCTTCAAAATATCTAAAGAAGGAAACCAAGCACAAGGAAGAAAAAGAAAAGGAAGCAAAAGGAAAAACGCATAATGACTAAACCTAAAGGGATGGATAGTAAATAGTGCATTCCTTTTATTGCCTAGCGAAAATAAGCACTAATTAATAATTTATTTAAAATAAATTCATTGACAATTTTGATAGAAAAGGTTAGAAGTATGCATATTTTACTTTTTAAATACTATCTTTATCTTTCTTTTTAACTTTTTATCTCATGAAAGGGGGTCAGTAGAGTATGTTGAATAAGAAATTTTTAGGAATAGTTGTTTCTGCAGTTACTTCTGTTGGTCTAATGATGTGTGCGGGTAATTTTGTTTATGCTGAAGAAGAACAAAAACAAGAGGAAACGCACAAACATAGTGAAAAGGCACTTGCACCTGAACATCCCACGGTAGAGTTGCCAATGTGTCCCACTTGTAAGGACGTTCGAGTAAGTCCAGAAAAGGGAAGAACACTCGCTGCACAGGTTATGGTTTGCCCGGATTGCAAAAACGAAATAGGGGAACTCGCGGTTCATCATTGTGATAAGTGTGGACAAGATGTACTTGCATGCGTAATGTGTCAAAAGACATCGGCAGAGTTAAAAGCCGCAACCATGGAAGGAAAGTGTCCCAAATGCAAAGAGGTACGCACAAGACCTATCAAGGGAAAGACACTGGCAAAGTGGGAAATGAAGTGTCCGGATTGCAAGAAGAAGACAGCGGAATGGCTCATCCAGCACTGCGACAAGTGTGATGCGGATTTCCTGGCATGTCCAATTTGCAAAAAGGAACAAGAGAAGGGCAAGAAATAGGTTGTTACTTATAAAGTAAATTTGAAGTGGACTTAAAAAAGAGTGGGGGCATTTATAAAATGCCCCCATTCTTTTTAGTGTGACGGAGATCCCTCGTGCGATGGGTACATCTTTTTTTCCGCTTCGTATTTCTTGAATTCATTAAATTCTGCCTCTGCCTCGACGCTCATCCCCTTTAACAAATAAACCACACCTAAATAATTATGGGCTGTACCTAATTTGGGGTCTAATTCTAATGCCGTTTTATGTGCGGTGACAGCCTCGTCCAGTCTCTTCTGTTTACAGTACGTTAATCCAAGCTCATTATAGGCGGAAGCAAGCTTGGGATTCAAAGATAGAGCTTGTGTCTGCATCTTGACCGCATCTTCTAATTGTTCGTTCATACGATAGACAACACCCAAACTATGATATATCATCGGATCATCTGGCTTTAATGTCAGTTCTTTTCTGTAAATCTCTCCCGCCTTAGTAAATTTACCCTGTGTGTAATATGCCTTTGCAAGCTTTTCATAGGCATTAGTCATTGTAGGTTCAAGTTCAAGCGCCCTCTCCCATGCCGCAATTGCTTCGTCAAAACCGCCTTTTTTAATGTGTTCCAAACCGTAGGTATAATACTCTGAAGCAGACATTTTTTCTGGAAGTTTTACCTCTTTTTTTACTTCCTGGTCAACCGATGCCTCTCCAGTTGCAGCTTCTTCACTCTTACTTACACCTTCAGATACCTCTTTTTTGCCACATCCGTATAAAGAAACAAATAACACGGTACCAGTAATTGTCAGTATCTGTAAATTTTTTCCTATCATTCTCATTATCTTTTATTCTCCAGCTAAAATTTTTATAAATTCATTCTTAGGTTCACCCATAAATACCCCCATTATTGTTAGGACATACGCTTGGCCATGAAAGAAGCAATTTCTTTAAACACCGTTTTGTCTTCAACCGGAATCTCGTCTATTGTCTTATAAGCTTGTTTTACCAAATCTTCTGCATAATCCTGAGCATATTTTATCGCATTATATTTTTTGTATATCTCCAGCACCAATTTTATATCGTTATCGGTTGTCTCATCCCTTGGTTTTAGCATAATGTCACGCAAGTGTTTCTTATCATCGGCAGAAGCAACCTGTAATGCATACGAATAGAGAAAACTTGCCTTGCCTTCCTTCACATCGGAACCTATTACCCCCCCGCGTCCCTTGCCGTGTGTTAAGTCGATTAAATCATCACGAATCTGAAATGCCGGTCCCATCGTTTTCCCAAGCGTCCATATCTTTTCTACAACCTTTTCGGAAATACCGGACACAACGGCCCCACCGACCATACCGCATGCAAGATAGTATCCGGTTTTAAGTTCAACCATTGCCATATATTTATCTACTGAAAAATCTTCCGCTGCCCTTGCGTTGATGTCAAGCGCCTGGCCTTCTACAGTTTTTTCGTAGGTTAACGTAAATATCTGTAGTAAATGCATCTTTTTTTCTAATGAAACAGGACTTGCTAACACACTTTTGTATGCGCACGCAAGAAGATAGTCACCTGCGTTAATTGCATTGGCTGTCCCGAATTTCACCCATACCGTAGGCTGGTCTCGTCTTATCGTGTCGCCATCCTCAATATCGTCGTGCATGAGGAACATGTTATGCATAATCTCTATAGCAAGGGCAAAATGTATCGCCTCATTAGTATTTCCTCCCAATGCCTCACAGGTAATTAAACATATTGCAGGCCTTACTCTTTTGCCTCCCGTATGCAGGTGATGCCATATTGGCTCACTTAAATAATCATTTCTATGAGGCGGGATGATCTCTTTCAACAATTCATCTATCTTTGCACCGTAAATTTTAATAGATTCCTCTATGCCCATCTCAGTTTATTCCCTTCCAAGGAATTCACCAGTTCTTGTATCCACTTTGATTACTTCACCATTATTGATGAACAGAGGAACCTTTACAACAAGCCCTGTCTCTACCTTTGCAGCTTTATAGACATTTACTACGGTGTCCCCTTTCATGCCTGGATCTGTTTCAACAATCTTCAAAGAGACAGACGTTGGAAGTTCTACTGATAATGCCTTGCCCTCATAAAAAGCTATCTTTGCCTGACTGTTTAACGTCATATAAGGCATGGCGTCTTCAACCGCCTCCTTAGGCAATAATACTTGCTCATAATTTTCAGTATCCATGAAGCAATAATTCTCTCCATCCTTATAAAGATACTCCATTGTGCGATGCTCAAGGAATACATCTTCTAATTTATCCGTAGACCGGAATCGTTTCTGGACGATACTTCCCTGTTTCATACTTTTCAGTTTTGCCTGTACCATACCACGCCAATTTCCCGGTGTCACGTGTTGATAATCAACCACCAAATACAATTCACCGTCCATTTTTAACACCGTACCCCTTTTAATTTCTGTCGCGCTTAACAATTTAATAACTCCTCAATAAAAGTAACAAAACAAATATTATATAAATTCTGTCATCACAGTGTCTGCGACAAACAATCCTTTTTCCGTGAGTTTTAATCTTTCATCCGCATAACTAATCAAACCATCTTTTGCTAATCTGTTTATCTGCTCTCTAAATTGATCCTCTATTTTATAACCGAATCGTTCATAAAAATCGACATTTGATATTCCCTGACGGAGACGTAAAGACATAATAACGGTTTCAGATGCAAATTGATTGATCTGCAAATTTTCACGAAACGACTTTATATTTTTATTTTCGTTTATCCCATCGATATATTTACCTATATCTTTCTCATTGGAAGTCCTCACACCATCAATAAAAGAAAATGCCCCCGCCCCTATTCCCACATAACCCATATTGTTCCAGTAAACGTGATTGTGAGCACACTCGTACCCATATTTTGCAAAATTCGAAATTTCATAGTGATTATAGCCGCTACGTGTTAAATAACGGATTGCCGTTTTATACATCTCCAATTCAACACCCTCGTCCAGTTTATGGATAACCGCGTCCTCCAAATCCCTTGTGAGCGATGTTCCCTCTTCATACGTAAGGGCATATGTTGATATGTGCTCAGGATTCAATTCGACCACAGTTTTTAAGTCTTTTTCCCAATCTTCGATAGACTGTTCAGAACATCCAAATATTAAATCGATATTAATATTTCTAAAACCTGCTATTCTCAATGAATCAAGGGCGTTTTTGGCGTCATTACTTGAATGAATACGCCCAAGAAATTGTAATTGTCTATCCTGGAATGATTGTACTCCCAGGCTTATGCGACTTACCAGGTATTCCTTTAACAATCCGATTTTATTCACAGTCAGTGTGCCGGGATTTGCTTCAACTGTATACTCCCGTATTTCAGAAGATGGAATATAACGGATAACACTTTGAAGTAGTTTTTCCAACTGAACTTCAGATAATATACTTGGTGTCCCCCCGCCTATATAAACTGTGTTAAATACATATCGGTCTTGTAACGAACTTAACTCCTTCTCAATAGCGCGGAGGTAACGGTCTACTGTCTTTGATTCCGAGACAATCGAATTGAAATCGCAATAGCGGCACTTTCTGGCACAGAATGGGATGTGTATATAAAGGGAATTATGAAGCATATTTTTTACAAAAGATCGTCGTGTAAGTTTACAAACTTGATTAAGTATTATAATACAACTTTCTTGTTTTTCGTACGGCTATGTCGTTTTGTACGGTATCAGTAATTTCTTTCTCTATGATATTTTTATAATAATTCAGCCTCGTAACGGGATTTTTTAAAATACCTATAAATTGTTTCGAGAGGTCTTTGTATATTAGTTTAACAGGTATCTCTCTCACCCGCAAGCCCAACTTCCACGCCTGTATCCATACTTGCAACGGCATCCCATATCCATGCTCAGTCAGGTGCATCAGCTTCAACTTTTCAACCTTATATGCCTTAAAACCACAAAATGCGTCCGTTACATTGAATCCCGTAATCCTATTTATAATGCCCGTAATCTCTTTATTAATGAGATATCGCTCCTGTGGAAATTCATTGTCCGGCCTCGCAGGAAAATAGTATCTGGAACCCGATAGAATATCACAGTCATAAAATGGAATTTCTTTCAAAAATAGCGAAATTTCTTCAGGCTCATGTTGCCCGTCGCTATCAATCGTCAACAGGTAATCATATCCATTTTCAGTTGCAAATGTGAATGCATCTATAATTGTCTTGCCATAACCAAGGTTTCTTGGATGTGTGATTACGTGTATATTCCTAAAATTTATTAATTCTTTGTGGAGACCATTGGTCGAGCCATCATCTACAACTAATATATCCAGGTGAAAGTTATTAACCCTCTGGATAATATCACGAACTTCCGCTTCGTTAAAGACGGGTATAGAAACAAGGATTTTGTTTTTGTGCATAATTAATTGTTTATGCTCATTTTCAATGCTTCCACGGTGTTTCTTAATAGCATGACTACCGTTACAGGTCCCACTCCCCCCGGAACTGGTGTTATGTAAGAAGCCACCTCTTTTGCCGTCGCAAATTCAACGTCGCCCACGGTCTTCATCTTTGGTTTGCCGTTTACGTTCATAACGGGGTTTCCCTGCGCATCGAGTTCTTTTATGCGGTTAATCCCTACATCGATGACAATGGCGCCTGGCTTGATCATATCACCTTTAATCATCTCTGCCTTTCCAACGGCAGCAATTAAAATGTCTGCCTTTCTCGTTTGGGCAGAAAGGTCTTTTGTCCCGGAATGGCACACCGTTGGTGTTGCAGACAAATCCAACATTAACAAACTAACGGGCTTCCCTACGATGGCGCTGCGTCCAACAATCGTTGTCTCTTTCCCCCGAATCTCAAGACCTACGGATTTCACAAGCTCTACTGCGGCCATGGCAGTGCATGGAACCAGTCTTGTATTTCCGTAAACAAGCTCACCCATGTTGGCAGGGTTCATCCCCTCTACATCTTTATGAGGGGCAATCAATGTCTGTACCTTTTTCGCATCTATACCTTCGGGTAAGGGCATTTGCAATATAATTCCCGTTACCTGAGGGTCATTATTCAATTTTTTAATGTGTTCGATCAAAGCCGCTTCTTTCGTATCAGCGGGAAGTTCATCCAGGGTATATTTAATGCCTATTGCCTCGCATTGTTTCTGTTGATTTTGAACATACAATCGAGACGATGCATTTTCACCTACCTGAACGGCCTTTAAATGTGGGCAAAAACCTTTGTTTTTTAAGGTATCGATCTCCTCAATCAGTCGTGTACGAATCTTTCCAGCAAAAGACTCACCATCAATAATAATCGCCGACATAACTACCCTCTTTCGTTGTTATAAAAACTATTTCATCACTATTTTGTCATACCAGAATTTTATAATTTGGTTATTATAGAAAAACACGTAATTATATAGCAAGGAAAAACCCATTACGATTAACACGTTCATTGATATTAAAATATTGACATACCCCGTCATACCTGATAAAATTTGCAAAATTCTAATATAGTTTTCCTCCCTTATACAGAGATAGGTTAAAGTAAGGGCACGTCTTTCATGTCGAACATGGCAAATCGCAGCAAACTATATATTTGCCGATATGGAACAACTCCTACCTATACATGCTTGCTGGTTTATGGAAGGGAATCAAATCATATTGGATACAAGCGTTTCATTCGCATTAAATAATCCGAGGTAATAAATTGAGGGTAATAGTTGCTAAAACTGCAGGATTCTGCATGGGTGTACGACGTGCGATGGACATCCTTTTGGATGCTGCAAATGAAAAAAGCGACGGCAAAGTTTATACCGACGGTCCCCTGATTCACAATCCTCAGGTGCTTGAATATCTGGAAAAAAGAGACATTCGCGTCGTTCGTGGTCAGACAGACCTTTCTAAAAGCACGGTTGTCATCAGGGCGCACGGAATTACGCCTACCCGTAGAAAAGAAATCGAAGATTTGGGTGCAAAGGTCTGTGACGCTACCTGCCCCCACGTAATGAGAGTTCAATCTATCATCAAAAGATATGCAGCACAGGGTTATTCAACCGTGATAGTTGGTGACAAAGGCCATGCAGAGGTTATAGGTTTACTGGGATACGCAGAAGGCAAAGGTCATGTCGTACAGGAATTGGATGAAATTGAACATCTGCCGCCAATGGACAAGGTGTGCGTTGTTGCGCAAACAACACAAGACAGGCGCATGTTTAAAGAGGCTATCGATCGACTTAAAAAACGATATTCAAACTGTGAATCTTTTGAAACAATCTGCAGTTCAACTTACAAACGACAGGATGAAATCATCAGCCTCAGTAAAACTGTTGACGCCATGATTGTTGTTGGCGGGAGGGGAAGCGCTAATACTACCCGGCTCGTTAAGATATGCGAATCCCAGGGAACACCCACATTTCACGTCGAAACCGATGCCGAGTTGGACCTCAGTAAGTTCAAGGATTTTAACACTATTGGCGTAACCGCAGGCGCTTCAACCCCAAACTGGATGATTAAAAGGGTTGTTGAGAAGATACGTTCATACAAGGTCAACAGATACGAAAAATTCTTATTTGGACTAAAAAGCATTGCCAGTTTTTTTATTGGAAGCTGTACGTACGTAGGGCTAGGCGCTGCAAGTATGAGTTACGCAAGTACTGTATTACTCGGTATTCAGCCTCGATTAAGCTTTTGCCTGATTGCGGCGCTCTTCATATTCTCCATGCAAGTGCTGAATCACTTCGCAAACAAAGAAGCAGTGGCTCTCAATGAACCTGCAAGGGCAAAATTCTATGAAAGGAAACAGCACCTCTTTGTCGGTCTTGGCGCTGCCGGGGCAGTTGCATCTTTTGTTCTGGGATTTATGCTGAGTAAGTCCATTTTTTTCTGCATCTTTCTTGCAAGCCTCTTTGGCATTTTTTATCGATTGGAAATAATACCAAAGAGTTTGTCTAAAATTATCCGTTACAGGAGTCTTGAACAAATACCGGGATCAAAAGAGATTTTTTACAGCATTGCGTGGGCCGTTAGCACAGCGCTCATACCTTTCCTTGGGACAAGAAAAAGCTTTATCCCGTCTTTTGCCATTGCTATAGCATTTGCATTCAGCATTGCATTTATCAGGGCTGTAGTCCTTGATATTCGCGATATTCAGGGCGACCGCATCCTGGGAAAGGAAACAATTCCCATTGCAATCGGAAAGGAACGAACAAAGACGATTCTTATTATCCTTACGGCGTCAGCCGCTGTTCTCCTATTTGTTAGTTCACTCGTTGGGTGGACTACTACATTAGGGTATTATTTACTCCCCTGTGTTGCTTATGCCTTCGGTTATCAATATTTATTTCAAAAACGAATGGTATCTGAAGGTTTATTGCTCGAGACTATTGCCGACTTCAATTTTATATTTACAGGCATTATTGCCTTTGTGTGGAAATCCAGTCACTTTTGAGTTTTATAGGTAAACTATGGAAGAAAAAAAATTGGGAATGATTGCACAATTTAAAAAAGACGTCAGAAGAAGGATGTTGACGGGTTTGTTGTTAATCCTGCCGGTTTATGTAACCTTTTTTGTTGTAAAATTTCTCTTTGGTTTCGTTGGAGGCACGCTTTCTCCTGTTATCAGGAAAGTATTGCAATTTTACGGTGTCGCCTTACCGAAATCTTCCCTTGATGAATTTATTATCACTTTCCTAGGTCTTATCCTCACGTTTATCTCATTATATTTTATCGGTATCTTCGCAGCCAATTTTGTTGGTAAGGCTATCATCCTTTACTTTGAAAACCTCTTAACAAAGACACCCATTATTAAGAGTATCTATTCATCCGTAAAACAAATAATTCACTCTATAAGCTTGCCGGGCAAACAGGCTTTTAAACGTGTGGTTCTCGTTGATTTCCCAAAAGAAGGCACAAAATCCATCGGGTTCGTTACTGGCGCTACGAAATATAACAATGAAAAAAGGTTTATAACCGTGTTTATTCCAACTACGCCAAACCCAACAACAGGATTTATAATATTTACTACCGAAGACGATGTCCTGGATGCTAACCTCACTGTCGAAGAAGCATTTAAGATACTCTTTTCTGGAGGAGTGCTGACACCCGACTGTCTTTTTGCTGCGGCTAAAACGACACCTACAAATACTTCTCAAGAAAATTAAATATTTGTTTTTAAGGTTGTCCCTCCTTGGTCAACTTGATGTAAATTCTTATTGGGAGTGCATGTCGGCTGGTGTCGGCGACGGACTTCAAATCCGGTCTGTCCCGCTTTTAGCGGGATAGGTGGGTTCGATTCCCACACGCTCCCGCCAATATTTATTTTTACTTGTTTATACAAATTCACATCCACCCCTGAAAAGTAACAATCTCTTTCCATGTTGAAAAGAATGCAAATTTCTGCGAACGGAGTTGTTCAAGGAGTAGGGTTTCGTCCATACATCTATAATCTTGCCACAAAGTTTTCCTTATCAGGATTTGTACAAAATGATTCAAGCGGTGTTTTTATAGATGTTGAAGGTTGTGATAGCTCTGTTGATGAATTTCTTACCTGCCTTGCAAAATCGCCACCCCCGCATGCCATTATTGAAAACATCCACTATACAACCCTTCCACCAAAAGGTTATAAAAGCTTTATCATTGAAGAAAGCGCAATAAAAGAAAACAACACGACGATGATATGCGCAGATATTGCAACTTGCCCTGATTGTCTAAAAGAACTTTTCGATCCGGGAGATCATCGTTATCATTACCCGTTCATTAACTGCACAAATTGTGGTCCTCGTTTTACCATTGTTAAGGATATACCTTACGATAGAGCAAATACCACGATGTCTGATTTTCGTATGTGTCACGATTGCAGTAGTGAATATCATGACCCGAAAAACAGAAGGTTCCACGCACAGCCCAACGCTTGTCCTGTTTGTGGTCCTCAGTTAATGTTGCTCAATAATGAAGGGTTTGCAGTTCAAACACAAGACCCCATTTCTACTGTTTGTACCCTTCTTCATGACGGAAAGATATTTGCCGTTAAAGGGCTTGGAGGTTATCATATCGCCTGTGATGCCCTGAACAGCAAGTCCGTTTTTCTTTTAAGGAAAAGAAAATACAGGGAAGACAAACCATTTGCAGTAATGATGGAAAATATCGAAACGGTAAACAAGTTTTGCTTTGTTAATGCAAAGGAAGAAACCTTGTTATTCTCTACACAAAGACCAATTGTCCTGTTGAAAAAAAAGAGTAATTGTACCATTCCACATGACATTGCCCCTGACAACTTGTATCTTGGGGTAATGCTGCCTTATACCCCACTCCATCATCTTATAATAAGAGAATCCGGGCTGCCGCTCGTTATGACCAGCGGCAACGTGAGCGATGAGCCAATTGCTTACAAAGACAACGAATCTTTGGAAAGACTCAAAGGTATTGCAGACTATTTTCTCGTACATGACCGGGATATCTTTATGCGGTGCGATGACTCGGTCGTAAAAGTGGTTGAAGACAAAGCGATGATCATCCGCAGGTCGAGGGGATATGCACCATTCCCATTAAGGCTGCAATACGCCTTTACAAAACCTGTCCTCGCATGTGGAGCATTTCTTAAAAATACATTCTGCCTGGCACGTGGGAATCATGCTTTTTTAAGTCATCATATAGGAGATTTGGAAAATACCGAGACCATGAATTCGTATGAAACGGCTATTGAGCATTATAAAAGACTGTTCTCCATTGAACCAGCGGTGATAGCATACGACTTTCATCCGGAATACCTTTCCACCAAATACGCCCTTGCACAGAACGACGATATTCTTAAAATAGGAGTTCAACATCACCACGCCCATATTGTAAGCTGTATGGCAGAAAATGGCATTCACCACAAGGTGATTGGTGTTGCATTTGATGGTTTGGGTTATGGAGACGACGGCAAATTCTGGGGCGGTGAATTTCTTATTACAGACTTTTCTGAGTATGAACGGGCTGGTCACCTCGAGTACGTGCCTATGCCCGGAGGGGAACAGGCAATAAAAGAGCCGTGGCGGATGGCAATTTCTTATCTTTATCAGATATATGGCAATGATATTCCTTCGATTATTACGCCTCTCACCCCTCATTTTACTGGAGAAACTAAGACTACATTAGACCATCCGAAAATAAAAGTTCTTCTTAAAATGCTTTCACAGCGCATTCATTGCCCCTTGACATCAAGTATGGGCAGGTTATTCGATGGTGTGGCTTCGTTACTTGATTTGCAGCATTCAGTCAACTATGAAGGACAGGCTGCAATAAAACTCGAATCAATCGCAGATGAGCACATTATAGAACATTATCCATTCGATATTGACGTCTCAGCAGGGGCACGCTGCAGCGTTCCCTTTATCATTCAATGGCATCCAATTATAAAACACATACTAGCAGATGTGCAATGTAAGGTCGCAAGTCCCATAATTTCAGCAAGATTTCATAATTCCATAGTGGACATGGTATATCAGGTATGTATAATACTTCGGGACAGTAAAGGTATTAACGATGTTGTATTGTCAGGCGGAGTGTTTCAAAACAAATTTCTTTTTAAACGTCTTTTAAATAAACTCTCATCGCAGAACTTCAACGTGTATTTTCATAAAAAAGTCCCCTGCAACGACGGCGGTATATCGTTAGGCCAGGCCGTTATTGCCGGTGAAAGGTTAAAGACATGTGTTTAGCCGTTCCCATGAAACTTATTAAAATTGAAGGAACTAAGGGCATAGCCGAACTCGGTAACCTGCAACGAGAGATTGGACTTCTCCTGTTAGAAAATGCAAAAATTGGGGATTATGTAATTGTTCATGCCGGTTATGCCATTCAGATACTGGATGAAAAAGAAGCACTGGAAACATTGCGAATATTGAACAATATATAAAACATAACGAGTTTTATATATTCGCCACGTTGTTTGGTAAATATACTCACCACGTCAGCAAGAGTAAAATCATATTTCCTCATATCTTTAAGTGTCACTGTAACATTGCACAAATTTTCTGCATCGTACGATAACTCCCAGAATGATGGAGAAGTTGCGGGAGAATATTCAGTATCTTCCTTGAAGAAACGATATTTTCAATTTCACCATATATCAATATGCTAACCAATAGAGAAAATCACGAAATCTTCACCACAACTTCAGCGACTGATTAGCTGGTCTATTTCCTTCCCCGCTTTCCTGTAACACCTCATGGGTTCCACCACATTTCTCGCAACGAAAAGCACTCGTATCAATCTCTCCGTGTTCATACATGGTTGCCAACTCCATTGCCTGTTCCTCCGTATTGGCACAGGCAACAAGCGCATCCAACTCGGCGTAATCTTTATAACAATTGAAAGGATGCACTTCACCATCTACAATTGCATATAAATTTTTGCTCATATAGACCTCCCTCCTTTTGTTGTAATAAAACCGTTCCCAGCCAACCATTTTGGTTAAAAGTTTAAGAATGCTACGTAACCTTTTAGATGTCCGATATTATCCAAACTATACATAAATACGTTGAAACAAACAACTGTAAATTGTCTTGAATCGCTTAATAATTAAAGTAAAATCATACAAGATTACGTTATGCTTAAACGGCTGGTATTTTTATGAAATACATTGACGAGTTCAGGAATGGAACTATTGCAATAAACCTGTCCAGGAAAATTGATGATCTGGTCAGGGGTCTCGATACGGTTACCATTATGGAGGTATGCGGCAGTCATACCATGAACATATACCGATATGGGCTGAAAAAGCTGCTTCCATCAAATATACGATTGTTATCAGGACCCGGATGCCCTGTTTGTGTTACGCCTACCAGCTATATAGACACCGCTATTGCTATATCGCAAAAGTATTCTCAAGAAGTGCTGATAACCACATTCGGCGATTTGTTTCGTGCGCCGGGGTCTACATCAAGCCTCGAAAGGGAAAAGGCAAGAGGCGCTTCTGTTATTGTCGTATACTCAACGCTTGATGCGCTGGAAGTAGCTAAAAATAATGCCGGGAAAAAGGTCGTATTCCTGGGTATTGGTTTCGAAACCACCACTCCGACGATTGCCGCTTCTATTATTGAGGCAGAGAAGAGGGATTTGACAAATTACTTTGTGCTAACTTCCCATAAAGTAATGCCGCCGGTAATGGAAGCTTTACTGAGGGATAAAGAGTTAAATTTAGATGGCTTTTTGTGTCCCGCCCATGTGAGCACCATTATAGGATCAAAACCTTATGAATTTATCGCGAGGGATTTTCATATTCCATGCGTTATCGCCGGCTTTGAGCCGCTCGATATCTTACAAGGCATTTACATGTTGCTTGAACAAATCACGAGAAAGGAGTCCAGCGTCAGGATTCAGTACTCCAGGGTGGCAAAATACGAGGGAAACCCAACGGCTTTAGCATTATTGGACAGGGTATTTGAGCCATGCGATGCTGAGTGGCGGGGACTTGGAATCATCCCCGGGAGCGGCCTTAAATTGAGAAATCAATATGAAAGATTTGATGCCCATACTATATTTCGGATTTCGGATTTCGGATTTCAGATTAATTCCGCAATCTGCAATCCGCAATCCGCAATCAACGGATGTATTTGCGGAGATATTCTCAGGGGAGTAAAATTACCAGCGGATTGCAAACTTTTCGGAAAGGTTTGTAATCCGGAGCATCCTGTCGGTGCGTGTATGGTCTCCAGTGAGGGGACATGCGCGGCATGGTATAAATACGGGGAAAACTAATCTGTGCAAATCAGAGCAAAACAAATCATATAATGAAAAATGATAAAATAACCCTTGCTCATGGTAGTGGCGGAAAATTAACCCATGAGCTTGTAAAACAACTCTTTTTGCCCCGCTTCAACAACAAGGCGCTTTCTCAGTTAGGTGATTCCGCAATTTTACCTATACATGGAATGAGAATAGCGTTTACAACAGACTCATACGTAGTCAAGCCCCTATTTTTCCCCGGCGGCGATATTGGAAGGCTTGCAGTAAACGGCACCATAAACGACCTTGCTGTCGTGGGTGCAGAGCCAATGTTCCTATCTGCCGGTTTTATTATAGAAGAAGGGTTTGAGTTAGCGCTTCTTGAGAAGGTTGTAAACTCTATGAAAGAAGCAGCCACGCTTGCCAGCGTTGAGATTGTAACTGGAGATACAAAGGTTGTTGAGAAAGGCAGTGTTGATAGACTTTACGTGAATACCTGTGGTATAGGTATTGTTAACAATGGAATAAATCTATCCACTTCTTTGATAGAAATAGGGGATAGGATAATCATTAGCGGTACGATTGGTGATCATGGAATGGCAGTGCTTTCAGAGAGGGAATCGCTGGGCTTCAATTCACAAATAACAAGCGATTGCGCCCCCCTTTTCGGCACAATCAAGAAAATACTTGCTTCCGGCGCTCACGTAAAATTTATGAGAGACCCTACAAGAGGAGGCCTTGCAACGACACTAAATGAGATTGTAAATACTCAAAAAAATGGTATTGTAATTGAGGAACAAGCAATTCCTGTCAATGAGGGAGTGAGGGCATTATGTGAGATACTTGGTTACGACCCTCTGTACATTGCAAATGAAGGGAAAGTAGTGATTGTTGTCTCTGCACATGATGCCGCTAAGGTGTGTGAAATACTCAAGGAAGATAGCTTAGGCAGAGATGCAGCAATCATCGGAGAAGTAGTTAT
This sequence comes from Planctomycetota bacterium, assembly GCA_016235875.1. Taxonomy (GTDB): domain Bacteria; phylum Planctomycetota; class Brocadiia; order Brocadiales; family Brocadiaceae; genus Wunengus. Next base: position 11,966 of record JACRII010000117.1, on the reverse strand, counting down.
TGAACCAAAAGGCAAGGTGTGTCTCAAAACCGTAATCGGTGGGACAAGGGTTATTGATATGCTTGTGGGTGATCAACTACCGAGAATCTGTTAATAATAAACAAATATAGGGAGAAAAATTGCATGAAGTATAGCATGGTTGGCATTTTTGTCTTATTTGTAACCTTAGTAATTTCTGGTCCAAAGCTGTATGCAGAAGACACTGAAAAGGAATCAGGATGGACTATTGGTGCTGATAACAAAAAAACATTATATGTCGCTCACTGGACGCATACCGCTGAAAATTGTCCGGGCAGGAGCGGAGACGGCGCAAAAATGCTCAACAAGTTCTGGGAAGGGAGAAAAAGGGCCGAAGAAAAGGGGATCAAGATACTCGGCGCGTATGTTACGGTTACAGAACATGACTATTTTATCATCTTTGAGGCAAATGACTATAGCGCAGCAGTTGAATTCTTTCTTCCGCTCGTACCAAGCCAGACCGGGAAGATAGTGCCTGTGCTTACCATGGACGATTGGTTAAAAATAATGCCAAAATAGTGAGGATAGCCTTACATCTTTTAATTTAATGAATATTGCTATTTTAGAGTGTGATCATCTCCAGATACTGCTTGATGTTTTGCGTAAAAGAGGCTATCAGGTTATTGGACCCACTCTTGGAGAGGGCGCTATCGTATATAGTGATCTGAACTCTACTGCAAATCTGCCTATCGGATGGACAGATGAACAGGATGGCGGTACCTATCGCCTCAAAAAGCGAAATGATAAGGCACTCTTTGGTTATACTGTTGGTCCACACTCATGGAAAAAGTATTTGCTTCCCTCTGAATTACGCCTGTGGAAGATCAAACGCAACGGTGTTTCCTTTCAAATTGTAACAGAGAATGAAGCTACACGGAAATTTGCCTTTGTTGGTGTCCGTTCATGTGATATACACGCCATTTCGGTTCAGGACAAGGTTTTTATGAACGGTCAATACATTGACCAGCATTATACATCACAGCGTAAAGATACCTTTATCGTAGCCGTTAATTGTGGAAAAGCCGGGGGGACGTGTTTCTGTGTATCGATGAACACAGGTCCTAAAGCGACCTTTGGTTTTGATCTTGCCATGACCGAGATTATAGAAGGCAAAAACCACTATTTTTTAGTAGAAACAGGTACTGAACTGGGTGCAGAAATTTTTCGGGAAATTCCACATAAACAAGCGAATGAAAAAGAAAAATGCGCCGCTGATGATATCTTGAGAAAAACAGCGGAGCAAATGGGTCGAAGTATGGACACATCCAATATCAAAGACTTATTTTACAGAAACCATGAACATCCTCGTTGGAACAATGTGGCAGAACGCTGTCTGACCTGTGCCAACTGTACTATGGTATGTCCAACTTGTTTTTGTACGACTGTAGAGGACGTGACTGACCTGATGAGTGAACACGCCGAGAGATGGAGGAAATTGGATTCTTGCTTTACCATGGATTTTTCATATATTCACGGCGGAAGCGTTCGAGCCTCAACAAAATCTCGTTACCGCCATTGGATAACACACAAACTTGCCACCTGGATCGATCAATTTGGCACATCTGGTTGTGTTGGTTGCGGGCGTTGCATAACCTGGTGCCCTGTAGCGATCGATATTACCGAAGAAGTCCATGCAATTCGCGAAAGTGAAACTGTTATCGGAAAACAGAAAACCATAGTAAAGGAGGACATCCATGCAAACACTGGAACCTTATCTGGCAGAACATCCTTTTTTAAAAGGCCTTGATCCACACCATCTCAATATTATTGTAGGCTGTGCATCGAATGTGAGCTTTGATGCGGAACAGTATATCCTCCATGAGGGTGAAGAAGCCACCAACTTTTACATCATTCATCAGGGTAAAGTAGCGTTAGAAATATTTACTTCCGACCGTGGCCCTATTACCATTCAAACAATCGGAGAAGGCGACGTGCTTGGCTGGTCATGGCTTATTCCACCATATCATTGGCACTACGATGCGAGGGCCATCGAACCCACGAGCGCCATCGCCCTTGATGCGAAGTGCCTGCGCGCCAAATGTGAAGAGGATCACGACCTCGGTTATGAATTGTTAAAGCGTTTCGCTCATGTTATTACCCAGAGACTTGAGGCAACACGATTACAGCTTCTTGATGTCTATGGTGTTCATTGATTGAAGGATAAACAATGAAATCAATTATCACCGAGCCAATGATTCCGAAACCCTTTCGCATTCATCGAAAGTTGAAAGAAACACATGATACATATACCATTGAACTCGAATCAACGAATGGGGCTGATGGTTTTCCGTTTTCCGCTGGTCAGTTCAATATGTTATATATATTTGGAGTGGGTGAAGTACCAATTTCTATCAGTAGTGATCCGTCGATGCCAAAAATGCTTAAGCACACGGCGCGCTCGGTGGGAACCGTAACGAAAGCTTTGCTTAATCTGAGAAGAGGTGACATACTTGGCGTACGCGGGCCTTTTGGCAGTCACTGGCCCGTTGAAGAAGCTGTTGGAAATGACGTTGTAATTGTGGCTGGCGGAATTGGATTGGCTCCGATGCGCCCAGTACTGTACTCTTTCATTTCACACAGAGATAAATATGGCAAGATTATCCTGCTTTATGGCGCTAGAACACCTGAAGACTTACTATATAAAAAAGAACTAGAACTATGGCGCGGGCGTTTTGATTTGGAAGTAAAGGTTATTGTTGATAGCGCTTCTGGGAATTGGCGCGGTAATGTTGGCGTCGTTACCACGCTTATACCCAGAATACAATTTGATCCATTGCATACCGTGGCAATGATCTGCGGTCCTGAGGTCATGATGCGTTACACATTAAAGGAACTGCAAAATTGCGGCATTAAAAATGAAAATATCTTTGTTTCCATGGAACGTAATATGAAATGCGGAATTTGTCTTTGTGGTCACTGTCAGTTTGGCCCCAAATTCGTGTGCAAAGACGGACCTGTGTTTTGCTACGATCACATCAAAGAACTTTTTGGAAAGAGAGAAATATAGTGCCACAAATAAACACGAATTTACACTTTGGGATTGACAATAAATAACATGAACAACTTCATGTTGCTGTGCCATCAGGGCTAAAGCCCTGGTAGGACGTGTACCCACTAACCCCAGCCTTAAGGCTGGGGTTTAGACGGTCTTATCTAAATTGGGCTTTAGCCCTGACAGTGCCTGATCTTCAAAGTGTCAGACAACAAACTTGTTCAGATTATTTATTGTCAATCCCTTTATGTCTTGTCTTTCTTTTCATTCGTGCCTATTCGCGTAAATTCGTGGCTAAAATTATTACGAATATGAGTATAAAACGAAAACCAAAACTTGCTGTCTGGAAATTTGCATCGTGCGACGGCTGCCAGTTAAGCCTCCTGGACTGCGAAGATGAACTGCTCGCTGTAGTTGATAAAATTGAAATCGCATATTTTCCTGAGGCTACAAGGGCCGTTGCAAAAGGTCCCTATGATATTTCACTTGTTGAAGGATCTGTTACCACACAGCATGATGCGGAACGCATTCAAAAGATTCGCAAGATATCAAAAATACTCATAACCATTGGTGCCTGTGCCACTGCAGGCGGCATTCAAGCGTTACGCAACTTCAAAGACGTTAAAGAGTATATTTCCCTTGTGTATGCCAAACCGCAATATATTGAAACACTTGATAAATCAACATCCATAGCAAGCCACGTCCGTGTTGATTTTGAGTTGCGAGGTTGTCCCATTAACAAACGACAGTTGTTAGAGATTGTTAGCGCTTACCTCAATGAACGTAAACCGAACACGCCGTCTCACAGCGTCTGCATTGAATGCAAACGGCGTGGAAGTGTTTGTGTGATGGTGTCACAAGGTATATCATGTCTTGGACCTGTAACCCATGCCGGATGCAATGCAATCTGTCCATCATTCTGTCGTGGCTGTTATGGCTGTTACGGCCCGAAAGAAACACCAAATACGTCGTCATTAAGTGGAAAATTCAGCAACTCCGGATTAAACAATGACAGTATTATGCGCATGTTTAGAACTTTCAATGCCTGCGCAGAACCATTCCGTAAGGAGAGTGAAGCCCACGAAATACAAGAAGCCGGAAGTAAGAAGTCAGAAACCAGAATATAGTACTTAAATCACCCATTGCACAATTTTCATTTTATATTCATCTTTACAAGATGTGAAAACAAGGATTGCCATTCGGTATGAAAAGTAGAACGATCAAAGTTGATTATCTTGCCCGTGTTGAAGGCGAGGGTGCACTGCATGTTAAGATAAAAGACAACACGGTGGTAGATGTCAAACTCAAGATATTCGAACCTCCGCGTTTCTTTGAGGCCCTCTTGCGTGGTCGTACCTTTCATGAAGCCCCTGATATAACAGCCCGCATCTGCGGCATCTGCCCTATCGCCTATCAGATGAGTTCAGTGCATGCAATGGAAGACGCATTTGGCGTTACGGTAGATGGCCAACTCCGTGCCTTGCGAAGGCTTATTTACTGCGGTGAGTGGATCGAAAGTCACACACTCCATGTGTACATGCTGCATGCCCCTGATTTTCTCGGCTACCCAGACGCAATTCAGATGGCAAAGGATTACCCAGATATCGTTCAGCGAGGTTTACAACTGAAAAAAATAGGGAATGAGATTGTTGCTCTCATTGGTGGCAGGGAAATCCATCCTATTAATGTGAGAGTTGGCGGCTTTTATAAAGTTCCAGCTAAACATGAACTGTCTCCACTTGCGGAAAGGCTTAAATGGGCAAGAGATGCCGCACTAGAAACCGTACGCTGGACTGCCACGCTTAATTTCCCTGACTTTGAACAGGACTATGAATTCGTTGCCCTTCGTCATCCTGAAGAATATCCATTCAATGATGGAAGGCTTGTTTCAAACAAGGGATTGGATATTTCCGTGCACGACTATGATAATCACTTTATAGAAGAGCATATACAGCATTCAAATGCGCTCCATTCTGTACATAAAGGACGCGGTTCATACTTTGTCGGTCCTCTGGCAAGATATAATCTAAACTTCGACAGACTTTCTCCTTTAGCACAAGAAACAGCACGTTCAGTGGGTCTTTCTCATATCTGCCGTAATCCATTTCAGAGTATTATCATTCGGAGCATAGAGATTCTTTACGCCTGTGATGAGGCTTTGCGCATTATTGAACAGTATGAAAAGCCTGATAAACCGGCTTTAGAAATCCAACCACATGCGGCTGTAGGTTATGGCTGTACGGAAGCGCCACGCGGAATCCTTTATCATCGTTATCGTATTGACGATAGGGGGATGATTCTTGACGCCAAAATTGTTCCTCCAACGTCACAAAATCAAAAGACTATCGAAAATGACCTCTGGCAGTTTATCCCTCTACACGTAAAACTCCCTAACGATCAACTTACTTTGCAGTGCGAGCAGGCAATACGTAACTACGATCCTTGTATATCATGTGCAACACATTTTTTAAAGCTCAAGATAGATCGGGTATAAAAATAACAGAAATAATTCACCGCAAAGACGCAAAGAGCGCAAAGAAAAACTAAAATAAAATACATGTAAATAATGCAAAATAAGCATTCTATTCTTATAATCGGCATTGGCAATCCATATCGAGGTGATGATGCGGTAGGACTTCGTATTGCACAAGATGTAAAGAAAAAAACACCCGATCATGTTAATGTTATCGAACAAAGTGGTGAAGGGATATCGTTGATGGATTCCTGGAAAGATTCTGATGCCGTTATCCTTATTGATGCGGTTCATTCAGGCGCACAACCAGGTACCATTCACCGGTTTGATGTCCACACTCAAACTATCCCTACAAAATTCTTCCATTATTCTACACACGCCTTTGGGGTTGCAGAAGCCATTGAACTTGCAAGGGCGCTCAAGCAATTACCCCAAAACCTTATTGTTTACGGTATTGAAGGAAAATGTTTTGAAGCGGGTATCGGACTATCTTTGGAAGTTGAGAAGTCGGCGCAGGAAGTTGTGAAACGTGTACAACAAGATATCCATAACTGTTCACCACGGAAATACACGGAACATCACTGAAATAGAATAATCTGTTAATAACTCACTCAGTGAAACTCCGTACTATCCGTGGTAAATTCTGAAATATAACGTATATGCACGAATTTTCTCTTATCAAAGACCTCATACGTAAAATATCAACCATCGCACATGAGCAGCATGCAAGTAAAATAATCAGTGTAACCGTTAAACTCGGAGCACTCTCCCATATCTCTCCGGATCACTTTCGTGATCACTTCGTACTAGCATCACGCGGAACAATTACCGAAGGTGCTCGGTTGAATATCAATGTTATAGCAGATAAAACCGACCCACTAGCCCAAGATATTATACTTGAAAGCATCGATGTAGATGTACAGCTATACACTTAGTTCAAATGATAAAAATGTTTTTCCTGATGATCCCAATATATAAACTGTTTTAAAATTCAAAGGTTTAACTAATATTTCCGTCTTCATGAAATTTTCAAGGGTTACCATATCTTTAGAGTTAAACCATTGCCAATCATCAAAAACTATAACTAATACATGTGTTTGTTTACCATACTTTCTTGGCTTTCTGGTTTCAGATTTTTTTTCTGCTGCACTTTTAATTAATGAGAAAGTATTTTGTAACAAATCTATGTGGTCAATCATCTCATCTTCAACATTAATTTTACATCCAGTATTTTTATCTTCCGAATGTGTTAAACTACCAAACGTATTGACGTGCCTATGTTCAATGAAATATTCCATTCGTAGATATTCATCGTGACCACATTCTTTTGCTGAGGTAGATACAACACCTTTTGTTACATAGGTAAATTCTACTTTTAGTTCATGAGGTGGTGAAAAAGTACAATCACGAATGACTGCATCATAATCTTTATTATCTATGCTTGGAATACAAAGTATATCCGAACTACTTGGATAAATCTTATTGACAAATAAACTCAAAGGACGCACTTCCTCGTAAAATTGCTTAAATAGTCCCTTACGCAACAAAACTTGATCCTCAATCTCATCATTATTTTCAAATTCATTGCACTTTTTCTCTACCCAAAGCTCTAACTCCTTTGGTGTTCTTTTTACCTGTATTTCCTCTTTTGTAAGAATTAACTCACGATTAAGTGTCATTTCAAATCTGACCTTCTTATAATAATAACTGTATTAGAGATGATAACCTCGTCTTGTTACCATATAATTGCGATAGGTGAAGGTGGTAGAATTACCAATAATAATAATCGTTGTCATATCGATAGGATGTGTGGTCATTTTGTCAAGTGTCGTAAGAATAACAGACTCATCCTCCCTGCTTACATCTTTCACAATACCTACGGGGGTATTGGGTGATTTGTACTGAAGAATGATCTCTGAAGCCTTTTTAAGTTGCCAGTCTCGCTGAGAACTCATGGGATTATACAAGACGATAACAAAATCGGCTTCAGCGGCGTATTTTACACGTTTTTCTATGATTTCCCATGGTGTTAGCAGGTCACTAAGGCTGATTACTGCATAGTCGTGCATCAGCGGCGCCCCGAGCACTCCGGCTGCGGCATTTGCTGCCGGAATACCTGGAATGATCTCTATAGGTAAATCTATGTTCTGTTTGTGCGCCATCTCCAGCGCAAGCCCGGCCATACCGTAGACCCCTGGATCACCACTGCTGATAATACTCACTGTTTTTCCCGTCTGCGCCTCTTGAATCGCCAATTTTACCCGCTCGATTTCCTTGCGCATGGTTGAGGCAATGATCTGTTTGTCTTTTACAATATCGGCAATGAGGTCGATATACAGTTTATATCCAACAATCGTATCTGAATTCTTTAGTGCATCCAGCGCCCTCTGGCTCATTTCGTTCCTTGCGCCCGGGCCGATGCCTACCACATAAAGTTTTCCTGAGCGATTGCTACGGTCATCCCTGGATATTTCTGTTTTGTTAGGATTAATTGTGTCTTCCTCCCTGCAATAAGTGCGGCCGGTTCACATACCGCCCACACGCCTATTTTTTCTTTAACAAACGTTGATTTACTATGTTCTTTGGCACACGTTGCTATTTCTGATTTTGAAACAACCCTCAACGGTATGCCAAGTTCTTTTGATGTCTGCAACAAACCCGGCTCTTCAGATTTAATATCTATAGTAGAAAGTAATCGAACATGCCCGATTTTACGATTTACTTTCTGAAGCGCATCGATAATGGACTTTTTTACAATTTCCCCAGATATTCCCTTTTTACAACCAATGCCAATAATAATATCTTTCTGTGCATCCGTACCTGTGGTAATCACTGCATCTGTATGAAGTATGGATGCGATCTGATGCGCCAGTTGATTTGCTCCCCCTTCATGGCCTGAAAGCATACTAATCACAAAGCGCCCTACATCATCAATCACAATGACAGCTGGATCTGAATGCTTATCACGAATAAGAGGAGCGATCATCCGCACCACGATACCCATTGCCATAACAAACACAAGACCATCATACTGTTTGAATATCTGATGAACCAGTTTCTGCAGTGGTTCAGAAAACAAAGTAATTCTGGCAATTGGGTTATCTTCTGTAAAACAAGTTTCTTTCGCTATTTTATTTAATACATAGATAGAAGGTATGGGAGTAAACCCTGATCCTATTCTTTGTGCAGTTTTTGAGCCTTGTTCAGTTAAGGCAATAATAGCTATGTTCAAGAACTTCTTCAATATTTAAAAAGTAAAACAGAAAAATATCTTATTTTTTCATTTCGATTGCTTCAAATTCTTCGAGTAATTCTCTTTGCCTTTTCGTCAAATCCTTAGGAGTACGTATAACAATTCGCACATATTGATCGCCGTAGCCATGCCCTTTCAAGAGTGGCATGCCGTTGCCTCTCAGTCGAAACAAAGTGTCAGTCTGTGTCCCCGGAGGAATTTTCATTAAGGCATTTCCGTCTAACGTTGGCACCTCAACCTTTGAACCCAGCGCCGCCTCGGTTAATGTAATGGACTTTTCCAGATAAATATCACTCCCCTGCCTGTGAAAGATTGGATGAGGTTGTACAGAAATAATCACATAAATATCTTCCTTCAACTTCCCGATTGCCTTATCTGCTGTTATCCGTAAGGTCGAACCATTATCCACACCCGGAGGTATCTTTACGTTGATTTTATCCAGTTTCTGTACTTCGCCGCACCCATGACAGCTTGGACACGGATGATCAATAATGTTTCCCCTTCCTCCACAAACATGACAGGCTCCGATTTTGATAATCCTGCCAAAACCCTGAAGTTGTTCCTGCTGTATCTCACCCTTTCCCTTGCAATAGGTACAAACCTTTGGAGTAGTACCTCTTGCAGCGCCCGCCCCTCCGCATTCCGCACATACATCCATCCGGGGAATGGCTACCTCAGTACTTATACCGCGATATGCCTGTTCCAGTGTAATTTCTACCCGTACCCGTTTAACACGTTGCTCAGGTTGCTCAAAACCCCATCTGCGTGTGCCAAAGAAATCACTGAAGATACTACCGCGGCCAAAAAAATCCGAAAAAATATCATGCCCAAAAATATCTTCAAGATCGCTTACATGACTAAAATCACGCCACGTAAACCCTTCCTTACCAAAGTCAGATGCAACGCCGGCGTGACCATATTGATCGTATTTGGCTCGTTTATTGTCATCGATTAATACTTCATATGCTTCGGATATCTCTTTAAACTTCTCTTCAGCGAGCTTGGGATTATCCTTGTTAAGGTCGGGGTGGAATTTTTTGGCAAGAGTACGATAGGCTGATTTAATTTCTTCTTTTGATGCTGTTCTAGCTATTCCCAATATCTCATAATAATCTCTTTTGTCAGGCATGATTATATCTTACGTTTGTTTATGGCTTTATTCAATAATGAATAGCAACTCATTATCTAATGAAAAGAAATCATAGGACACGAATATTTAATTTATTGTTTTGTATCTTCGTCCTTCATTTTATGGGATTCAGAGCCTACTACCAACTTAGAGAAGAAGGTAATTGCTGCGATAACGATTGCTATAGAACCGCCGAAATAGAGTGTTTCTAACGGTTTTTCCCACATAACAATGTGTTTTAAAAAGGTAATGACAATGACCACCACAGCGGCAGCAATCAGTTTTTCTTTTAAATCGCTGAGATCTCGTATTCTTAACCAGTGTGGGTAACTAATAGACTGGTCTCTATCGACAAATAACTCGAAAAGTCCAATCCCCATAACAAACATTACTACGGCCACCATAAATAAATCAATGGCAGAAATAAAATGTACCGCGAGTTCTACGCGATGTCCTTCATGACGAAATAGAAAATCCAGTATTCCCGGAACGCCGTTAATAAATTCCCAAATTCCGGCAAAAATTAAAAAACCGGAGGCTAAAATCGTAAGAATAGAGGCCACTGCTACAAAATATCGCCCTGTATTGACAAAAAATTTATTTATAATCGTTAAAAAATCAGGATTGTTCACGCAACACCTTTATTTACTATCGTTATCGTTTACTAGCTATTATTTTATTGGCAATTATAATTTAAGCACGTGTGTAAAATTATGTATAGCATTATTATCAAAGTAAAGGCATCTCTTTGTGTGCCACAACAACACCTTTTTCAGAAATAACAAACTGTTTAGCATCGGCCTCCAAATTATATCCAATGTGCTTCCCATCGGGTACTATTACAGATTTATCAATGATTGCTTTTCGAATCTTGACATTTTTACCAATCCTCACACCAGCCATTAAAATCGAGTCAATGACCTCTGAGTAATTATCAATTCTTACATTTGGCGAGAGAATAGATCTCTCCACACGTGCACCGCTAATAATACACCCATTGGAAACAAGAGAATCCAAAACTGTACCACATCTTCCTCCTGGAAATAACTCAGAAAAGACCGTTTTCGCAGGTGAAAGCTGCTCATGATAGGTACGAATCGGCCAATCTATATCATAGAGATTAAAAATAGGATCTACCTGGACAAGGTCCATATTAGCCTCCCAGTAAGCATCAATAGTCCCTATGTCTCTCCAATATTTCACTGCTTTGTTATTCTTATCTCTAAATATAAATGCAAACACACGATCTTTGTTAATCATCGACGGAATAATGTTCTTCCCAAAATCATGTATCGTATCTCTTTTGGTGTCTTCGATCACACGTTTCACCAATACTTGTGTATTGAAGAGATAAATACCCATGGATACAAGCGCCATTCCTGGATTTGATTGAATTGGTTTTGGGCTTGCTGGTTTTTCATTAAATTCTACAATCTGTTGTTCATTGTCTATCGACATAACCCCAAACCTACTTGCTTCTTTTATGGGCACTTCGATGCATGGTACTGTCAGATCTGCATTATTTGTTTCATGGAACTCTATCAACTCACGATAATCCATCTTGTAAATATGGTCACCAGCAAGAATCAACACCTTTTCAGGATGTTCCCCTTCTAACACATAAATATTTTGATACACAGCATCGGCCGTTCCTTGATACCACATGTCACTTATTCGTTTTTGAGGTGGTATATTTTCAATAAACTCATCCAACTCATTATTAAATATATTCCATCCAATTCTTAAATGCCTATCGAGGGAATAAGATTTATATTGCGTCAACACACATATCTTTCGTAATCCTGAATTAATACAATTACTCAAGGTAAAATCAATAATGCGATATATACCACCGAAAGGAACTGCAGGTTTTGCCCTGTCCTTTGTTAAAGGATAAAGTCTCTCCCCCTGCCCTCCTGCCAATATCATTACCAGCACTTTTTTAAACATGTTATATAAATAGTGTCTGAACGAAAACGCCCTTTTTTTGAAAAGCATTGGGGTAGTTTTGCGCTTACGAAAATCTTTTCTTACCATTTGGCGTTAGACTTTTGCCAGAGGTAAGGCTCTTTTACTCATCCCCATTTACATGAGGACATGT
>JACRII010000115.1 GCA_016235875.1 Planctomycetota bacterium | reverse complement strand
GTAAAACCTTCGTAACAGGAATAATCGTTCACAAGTTTGGGATCGACAATCGCAATCTTTTTATATTTTTTGCAAAGCGTTACAATCGTTTTCAGAAATGAATGTGAAAGTAATCCTTTATTCATATCAGAAACCAGGACGATATCGCATATTTGTATAGTCTTATTTAAGTACGTAGTAAGTTGTGCTTCTATTTCGGTAGATATGGCATGCGTCTTTTCGTAATCAACCCGCAGCAGTTGCTGCACGCCTTTTCCGGCGGTTTGCAAGTGCCCCATGAAACGCATTTTCATGATGGTTGGGCGGCTTTTATCAACAATGATTCCTGCCGTGTCTACTCCCAGTTGCTTGAAAATGCCCATGAGCGTGTGTCCATGCGCATCCTCTCCGATGATTCCACAGGGAAACACCTGCGCCCCTAATGCCTTCAAATTATTTACAACACTCCCGGCGCCTCCCGGTCGAACATCTTCTGACGAGACATTGATGATGGGTATCGGGGCCTCTTGTGAGATGCGTTTTACCTCGCCCCATACATACTTATCGAGCATCAGATCCCCGATAACCATGATTTTGGGAGAACCTAAATTAGAGATAATATCGATCAGATTATCCATCCAGTAAACTCCTGCAAAAATAACGCTGTATAAAAGCCTGATATCCTATCTATTCATTCGCTGGAACTTCAACGGCCTCTTCATCAAGGAAATATGATATTTTAACGTTAAGAGCCGCTGATAATTTATCCAGGGTGGTAAGAGAGGCTGCGATTTGTCCATTTTCTATCTGTGATAGCAAACTCGGCGATAAACTGGTACGGTTTGCTAATTGCTTCTGCGTGATTTTTTTACTCTTTCTTAAAAATTTGAGTTTCTTTCCTACAGAACTCTTGAGCTTATCCTTTGAGCTTCCAATAAGGCAATACGTTTTTTGCGCATTATTGAGCGCCCTTCGTAAATCATTTAAATCAAAGGGCTTTTTCAAGTAGTCAAATGCGTCAAGTTTCATCGTTTCAACGGCTGTTTTAAAAGAAGGATACCCTGTCAATATGATAACACAAACATTCGGATACTTCGATTTTATTTCTTTGAGCAATTCCGTACCGCTTATTTGCGGCATTTTCAGATCGAGTATGACAATGTGAAACTTTTCCTGTTCCAATGTGGGCAGGGCGTCCATCGGTTTTGTAATGCCTCTGGTTATATACCCCTCATCAGACAAAAATTTTGTTAAATACAAATTATAGTCCTTGTCATCATCTACGACTAATATTTTTATTCCTCTATCCATGGGCTATCGCCTTTCCAAAATCTATGGGTAAATTGATATCAAAGGTAGTACCACTACCTACTTTACTTTTGACATGAATCGTACCACAATGTCTTTCTATAATTCCATACGTAATAGATAAGCCAAGTCCCGTTCCTTTGCCCACTTCTTTCGTTGTAAAGAATGGGTCAAAGATTTTAGACAGATAATCCCTGTGAATACCAATCCCCGTGTCTTTAAAACCGATGGAGATGGTATTTTTGTCTTTTTGAGCGGTGGAAATTGAAATGGTATCGCCATCCGAAGTTGCGTCGTCAGCATTAATGAGTAAATTCATAAATACCTGCTGCAATTGTTCTGCAAATCCTTTGATTTTAGGTAATCGCGAAGAGAATTTTAAGATGATGTTTTTGTTTTTTGCTGTAAATTGTTCGATAATAAGGGAGACAGTGTTTTTAATTAATTCATTAATATTAATGGGTTTCGGATACTCGTTTCCCTCGGAGTGTGATAGGTCTAATAACGAATCTACCGTTTTTTCAATACGTTTTGTTACCTTTTGCATAGTCCTGAATTCTTTTACGGTCTCCCTTGTGAACGTATTATTTCTTTCGAGAAAACCCTGTATCATACCCGAAAGTATAGCAAGGGGCGTATTAACTTCATGAGCCACACCGGCTGCAAGTCGTCCCAGGGAAATTAATCTGTCAGAATGAACCAATTGCTGTTGGAGCTTTTTTTGTTTTTCCTCCGCTTGCTTCTTTTCTGTAATGTCCTGAATTAATTCCAGCACCTGCACCACATTCCCTTCTTTGTCAAAAATGGGAGAACTGATCGCATTGTAAAAAAATTTTTTATGCTTATTATAAACGACATGTTCCGTTTGATTTATTTTTCCCGTTTTAAATACCTTGCTGGAGGGACAATCAGTGGGGGCGGATTTAAGGTGGCAATACGTATCAAAACACGTACGATTTAAGATGTTCCTTCCCAAGGGATGATTTTCGATGAGTCGTTTATTTGCCCAGCATATTTTGTTATCCCTGTCAATAACCAGGAGATCAGCGCCTATTTCACTCACGATGTTATCCAATTTGTTTTTCTCTTCTTTCAATTCCAGTTCGAGATTTTTTCTTTTCGTTATATCCCGGAAGTGTACCAATATATATAAAACATTGTTTTCTTCTTTTACCACCGAAAGGTCTAATTCCATAACTAAAAGTTGCTGGTTTTTACTGACAACTTCGATTTCGGTAGTTTGGACTTTTGCGTTAACCGTTATCTCCAGAAGTTTCAAAATAGATTTCTTGGACGTCCTGGGCAAGAAATCGTAAATATACTTCCCGATAAGTTCTTCCATTTTGTAACCGATAATTTCTTCTTCACGCTGGTTTACGGTAAGAATCTTTCCATTAAGATCCAGCATCATCATGGAATCTGCGGCATTATTAAATAATGTCTTGTAACGTTCTTCCGAGGCTTTAATGCGGCTAAACAGCTTTGTGTTTTCAAGTGCAATGGCAAGCTGCGGGGCTATCTGCCAGAAATAATAATAGGAGTGTTCACTAAAACTGTTTGCCTTTTCGCTGCCAAAGGTAATGGCGCCAAGCACTTTGCCCTTGTAAGTAAGCGGGAATCCAAATCGAGAGTGTATTCCTTCTTTATATAATACATTGTCTGTCCAAAAACGACCTTTTCCCGTATTATTGACTATTACAGGCTCTCCAGTCTTAATAACCTCTTCAAGCAGACTGCCGGACAATGGAAAAGATCCACCTTCGTTAATCTCACTAAAGTTGTACGTTTTCGTTAGCGCAAACACCTGAAACCATTGCCCTTGTTCATTTGAAATAATTAAACAAGCACGATCAAAGGGAATAACCCTCCTTAATTCGCCGCATATACTTGGAAAGACTTCCCGTATATCCAAACTGGCGGCTATGGCTTTATTGATGTTGTTAATAATCTCCTTCTCTACCAGGGACTTTTTAAGGCTCGCTTCCAATTGCTGCTTGTAAAGGGCTTTTTCAACGGTTTTCTTTAAATAATCAGGATCGAAAGGTTTTAGCATGTAGTCAACGGTATCTAAACACAAGCTATTGATCACCGTCTTAATTTTACCCTGGTCAATCATGATGAGTATAAGGGTGTTCGGCGACGCTTCTTTAATTTTGTTTACTAACGAAAGCTCTCTGTCATCGTACAGTCTCAGATCGAACAGAATTAAATCCACGCTGTTTTTGTCCAGAGTTTGAACGGCCTCGTCTCCGTTAGACACCGTATAGACCAGGTATCCATTTTCTTCCAATAGACTTTTTAATGATACTCTCATGAGTTTATCATCATCGATAACGAGAATATTATTTCTCTTTTGCGTCATAAATTTATTTGGCTTATAAATTTAGTTGTAACTATTGAACATACCAAAGTTTATTATACTAATATTATAGAAAATTTATGTCAAGAATAAAGCACAATAATTGGTAACAAGGTCAAATATGAATTACTAACAATCTCACAGCGCAGCAAAGCCGCAACCAAAGCATTGAAGATAAGGCAAGTGGCGTGTGGCAGGTGGCAGGTGTCGTTTACTCGTCACTCGTCATTCGACACACGTCACTATTTCTAAAAACTTACACAAACTTGTCCTCATAAAACTTGTCCTCGCAAAAGCGGGGAATGGGGAAAAGAAGTTTTTACAGGGTAATACTATAAAAGGCAGAGAGGTTGTTTACACCTGTTTATAAAGTCGCCGGACTTGTGACAAAATAAAGCATTGACAAGCATCAGTGAGTAATTACAATTAGTAGTATAAATTTCTTATGACGGAGAGAATAGATGAGAAATAAAATGATATTCAAACAATTAAATAAGGCTTCCTGTAAAACCTACCTTATTGGCTCAGAAAACACAAAAGAGGTGATTGTGGTAGACCCCGTGCTGGAGCATGTGAATGAATATGTGACCTTCATTAAGAATGAGGGTCTGAAACTGACTCATGTGCTGGATACCCACACCCACGCAGACCACATTTCAGGGGCAGGAGCATTGGCCGACCGGACGGGCGCTGTATACGTCATGCATCAGGAATCACCTGTACGATGTGTGGCCTTCCACGTCCCAGATGGATTTGACTGTCATCTGAGCGATATGCCTGTTAAGGTCATGCATACACCGGGTCATACAAAAGATAGCATGTGCTTGATTTTTTCGGATCGTATTCTAACAGGCGATACATTATTTTTAGATGATGGTGGGGCGGGCCGTACAGATTTACCTGGTGGAGATCCCGGCGAACACTGGGAATCTCTGCAGAAAATCATGAAATTGCCTGATCATTTGATTGTATATCCTGCCCATGAATATCGTGGGCATGAGCCTTCCAGTTTGGGGGAACAAAAGAAACGCAATCCGAATTTACAACGCCGTTCGAAAGATGCATACATCAAATGGCTCACCGATATGAAATTAGGGGCTGCCGATTGGATGAAAGATGTCCTGAAAGCTAATTATGCCTGTGCACGAGATCCCAAGGCTGCGTGGATACCCGTAGATGCACCAGCCTGTGAGATAAAGGGAACAATGTCACCAGGGGTCAATGAACAGCAAGTGCCGGCCATTCCTGTCGCAGAGGTTCGACGACGTATCAAGGAAAATCGGTTAGATGGCACGATGATACTCGATGTCAGAGAACCATCGGAGCTTAAGGGTGATCTGGGTGTTATTCAGGGTGTTATAAACATCTCTGTCGGACAGGTGGTAGATCGGTTGCCTGAATTAGAAAAGTACAAAGAAAAAGAAATCATCACGGTGTGCCGCAGTGGAGGTCGCGCCCACACGGCGGCTGCCATTTTGCTGAAGGCGGGGTTCAAAAAGGTCTTTACCATGAGTGGTGGCATGACAGCCTTTCGCCAGGCTGAGAAACAGGGTGATGCTTGATTTTCCGGTAAAATATGGGTCATTCACGAAGTAGAGAAAAACAGAATTCTATGGAGTAAATTGGGAGGAAAAATCCGTGTTCCTGAAAGAAACTGCAAAAGAAATAGTCAAAAAAGGCAACTATATGTTTCGGTTCTCAACTCGTCACATGAGAGTATTGCCTGATTTTCTTATTGTTGGGGCTCAAAAATGCGGCACATCGTCTCTTTACAGGAATTTAATCAACCATCCATCCATTGCCCCTGCCTTCGTTAAAGAGGTTCATTTTTTTAATAATCATTTTCAAAAAGGCATGGATTGGTACAGGACATATTTTCCCTCAGTACCTTACAAATATTACATCACTCAGATTCAGAAACGGGATTTCGTTACTGGAGAAGCAACCCCCGGGTATATTTTTCATCCGCATGCCCCCAGAAGGATTTCGGAGAGCCTGCCGCACGTTAAATTGATAGTTCTTTTCCGGAACCCTGTTGATAGGGCTTATTCTCACTATTACCATGAGGTTAGAAAAAAACGAGAAGCCTTATCTTTTGAGGATGCAATAAAAATGGAGGAAGAGAGGCTCCGTGGAGAATTTGATAAATTTATGAAAGATGAGCATCACTATAGTTTTAATTACCTCCATTACTCGTATCTCTTGAAGGGTGTCTATGTAGATCAATTAAAACGCCTGAACAATTATTTCCCTAAGGAACAAATTTTAATTTTAAAAAGTGAAGATTTTTTTAAAGACCCGCAGGCATCTTTTGACGGGGTACTACAGTTCTTGGGCTTGCCAGTCTGGCAGGTAAAGGATTTCAAAAAGCAAAATGTTGGATACTATCCCAAAATGGACGCCGTCATGAGAAATCGTTTGGTTGATTATTTTGTACCTCATAATCATAGACTTTATGAGTATGTCGGTACTAATTTTGGCTGGGAAAAATAAAAACAGGATGAAGTTTATCGTTGCAGATGTGCCGATTGAATTATCAGGGGAGGGGGAAGTTTATACCAATATTTTGAAGGAACTGTCCGGTTATCCGGAAACACGGGAAAGTCCTGAAGTGAGTTTTTTTGTCAATAACAAGGGTTCCTTTGAAGTTCCCCGTAATGTGACCGCTGTGTCTGATATTTTTTTTAATGCTCGCTACTTCGCCTTGAAAAATACTCCTTTAAACTTTGAGATTAAAGGAAAAATTTTTGAAAAATGTCCATTGGAAGTGAATGTTTATCCTACCATTCCCAGGAAACGCACCTTTAGAACCCGCGAGCGATTCAGAGATTGGAATTTCTTTACTATCGAAGAAACCCTTGCAAAGAATTTTGTATACAACATTTTTGATTTCGTCATGGAATTAAAATTTCTGATAAATGGATCGAGTTTTATCCATGCAAGCAGTTTAGAAAAGGATGGAAAGGCAATATTATTTGTGGCAGCAGGCGGCATTGGTAAAACCGGTATAATGCTGCAAATGCTTAAACAGGAAGGCTGGAGATATTTATCCGACGATCTCAGTATCGTAGGCAGCGACGGGCGCGTATACTTTAACCCTAAATATATTCAAATCTATCCTTATAATATAAAAAATGATGCCGAGCTATATGACTTATTAATGAAAGGAAGGGGTGTTTTCGATAAATTAAATTGGTTTTATAGAAAGTATAGATATGGGGAAGATTCGGTTCGCCGTAGAGTCGATCCGAAGAAATTCTTCGGGACTGAAAAGATAAGTAAAGACGCTCGTATAAACAAAGTCGTTAACTTTGTGAGGACTAAGGTAACTACCTTTGAAATAAACGAGATCAATTCTGATTTAATCAGTCAAATGGCTTCTGAAATACTGGCATTTGAGATCAACCCCTTTTTTAAATACTCTTGCTTATGTAATGGCGGCGGGCCAGACAGCCCACTTCCTAAGATCGAGGAAACAAAAGAAAGATCAATCAAAAGATTCCTGGAAATATTTAAAAATACTCCATGTTATCAATTAAAAATTCCTTTGGAAGCGTCTCCCTTAGATTTATACGATTACATCGATACAAAGACCTCTCTATTCCGTGTTTGATGATAAGAATCTAAAATATGAAAATTGCCTTTTTCCTTAACAGATTTCCCATGTTATCTCAGACTTTTGTGCTGAACCAAATTACGGGCCTGATAGATCGCGGGCATGAAGTTGACATCTATGCAATTCGTCCGGAAAATGATACTAAAATGCACGCAGATGTGACAAAATATAACTTATTAAATCGTACTCACTATTTTCGGGATATACCATCAAATAAATTGTTACGGGGTGTAACCGTCGTTAGTCTTTTAATTAAAAATTATTATAGAAAACCCACATCCCTTTTAAAATTCCTGAGATTTAGCAGCTATGGGAAAATTTCTGTAGTAAAAATATTGTGCGCTATTGATGCTTTCCCGGCAAAAGGCGTTTACGACATTATCCAGTGCCATTTTGGACCGAATGGCACTTTAGCTGTCATTTTAAGGAATATCGGAGTTATTGAAGGAAAAATTGTTACCACATTTCACGGATATGATATTTCATCCTATATAAAAAAAAACGGTGATGATGTTTACAAGAATCTTTTCGGGGAAGGAGACATATTTCTTCCTATTAGTGAGCGATGGAAAAATACGCTGATTGAGCTGGGTTGCGATGAGCGAAAAATATTTGTGCACAGGATGGGTATTGATACTTCTAAATTTCTTTTTTCCCCCCGTAACCACCACGATAATGGTAAAGTGCGGTTGCTCACGATCTGCCGGCTTGTTGAAAAGAAAGGGGTTCGATATGCAATTCGGGCAGTTGCGAAAGTTCTCGGAAGGTATCCATATCTGGAATACAAGATAGCTGGTGATGGTCCGTTAAAAATCCAGTTGGAAGACTTGATAAAAGAATTAAATATCCAAGACAACGTTAAAATTCTTGGATGGAAAAACCAGGAAGAAATCGTGGAATTGTTGAAAGATACAGATATATTGATTGCCCCAAGTATTACGGGCACAGACGGAGAACAAGAGGGAATTCCCGTAGCGCTTATGGAGGCATTAGCACAAGGGTTGCCCGTGCTGAGCACCCAACACAGCGGAATACCAGAGTTAATTCGGGATGGAGAATCTGGATTTCTTGTGCGTGAGGGAGATGTTGATGCCCTGGCAGAGAGACTGGAGTTTTTTTTAGTTCATCCCGAAATCTGGTCAAAGATGGGACGAGCAGGGAGGGAGCATGCGGAGAAATATTATAATATCGATACATTGAACGACCGATTGGTAGGGTTGTACCAGGAGCTATTAGCCGGGAAGTTATCTTGATCGTATAGGAATTTTCATTTTATTTATGCGGGTTTTCAGAACATTTTAATGGCGCACGTAATTACTCAATACGTGGTGGAAGACCTCCCCTTTATCCCCTCCTTGCGAAGGAGGGGAATGGGGTGGTTATAAATTTATGTTCAACGATTATTATGGAAAAATGAAAAGCCTGATGGGTATGTATTCAATGTGGTTGCTTAATTGAAACATATTTTCAGTTTTGAGAAAAGAATGGGAAAATAAGCTTATAGTAAATGGCTGAGTTATTGATACAGATAAAAAAATACAGAAAGCGACTGGCCTGCTACGTAAAGAGCCGGTTTGCCGCAGTTAATGAACGCCCTATCGTTGTGTTGGGAAATCAGAAGTCTGGCACCTCGGCTATTGCGCATTTATTGGCCGACTTTGGCGGCCTATCCAAGACAATTGATATCCCTCCCTTATGGTCTCCGGTTGTGTTGAAAATTATGCGCGGGCAGATTGACTTCGCAAATTTAGTTAGACGCCATAAATTTTACTTTTCAACCGACCTCATCAAAGAGCCGAGTATGACTTTCATTACTGATCATGTGATTGAGAGGTTTCCCAATGCCAGATACATATTTATTATTCGCGACCCTCGCGACAACATCAGGAGTATCTTAAATCGTATCAACGTCCCTGGCCATCTTCCAGGACTTGACGGAAAATCTTTTAAAATTAAATCTTCGCAAAGAATAATGCTCGATGCAAGCATGTGGGGAGGGAATAAGACTGAGAATTATGTTGAAGCATTAGCTCATAAGTGGAACAAGGCGGTTGATAATTATGTATTTTATCGGGAACGAATGATTCTTGCAAAATACGAAGAATTTTTGGCCGATAAGTATGGATTCATAGCGAACCTTGCTAAACAACTCGGTATTACAGAAAGAGTTGATATTAAAGACAAACTGGATGTTCAATATCAACCGCGGGGAGACCGCAATGTCTTGTGGAAGGATTTTTTTGGAATCGAGAATTTGATGCGCCTTGAGAGAATTTGCAGCACATGGATGAAAGAATTTGGTTACAGCGAATCGAGCAAATAAGGAGCTACAACTTTTTATTCATGTATACAAATTTCAAGAATAAGAGTTTTGCAAACTGAATGAAAAATTTTAGACATAAAACTGTCAGCGGGATCGCATGGAATATCGTCAGCCAGGTTGGCCAGCAGACGCTTACTTTTTCCATAGGTGTTATACTAGCCCATTTGCTGTCACCGAGTGAATTTGGTCTCATTACGATGATTACCGTTATCACCGGCTTTGCCGGAATATTTGCCGAACTGGGATTTAGTGCCGCTTTGGTCCAGAAACGGAATATCGGCAAGGAACACCTGTCAACCGTATTCTGGTTAAATTCAGGCGCGGGCTTACTGCTGATGCTCATCTTTATGGCTGGTTCCCCCCTTATTGCGGGTTTCTATAACGAACCTCAACTCGTTTTACTTACGGTAGTCATCTCCACGAATTTTTTAATAAATTCTTTTGGTATTGTCCAGAAAACGCTCATGACTAAATCCCTCGATTTCCGAACGCTTTCAATTGTGGAGATCGTTACCGTTGGGAT
This sequence comes from Planctomycetota bacterium, assembly GCA_016235875.1. Lineage (GTDB taxonomy): Bacteria > Planctomycetota > Brocadiia > Brocadiales > Brocadiaceae > Wunengus. The sequence goes on along the minus strand of JACRII010000115.1, from coordinate 4,174 downwards.
ATCCGGCATAATAGCAATAATAATGGCTTACAATGGCTTTGGTGTCTGGAGTCTGGCTGTTCAAGCAGTGGTTATCTCAATGACAAAGGTTGTTTCTTTGTGGAAGCTGAGTAAGTGGCGTCCTCGTTTTGAATTTCATTGGTGGGCAATTAAAAATCTCATTGGATTCAGTTCCAGTTATGCAGGTACAAAGGCGCTCAATTACTGGGCGCGTAATGTTGACAATCTTCTCGTTGGCCGGTTTGTAGGAATGGATGCGCTGGGGGCATACAGCAGGGCATACTCCGTTATGATGTTTCCGTTGACCAGTATATCGCGAGTAATTTCGAATGTCATGTTCCCTTCATTTTCACTCATCCAGGAAGATAAGCAGAGGGTAAAGGAACTTTACCTGAAAATAACGCGTACGATAGCGCTCATTACCTTTCCATTGATATTCGGACTTTTTGTCACGGTAAAACCTTTTGTTATGGTTGTCTTTGGCCAGAAGTGGATAGCGATGATTCCTATTTTACAGATACTCTGTTTGTTGGGTATTCCGCAATCTATAGGGACGCTCAATGGGAACATTTATTTATCACAGGGTCGGGCAGACTTGCAATTCAAGGTTAGCCTGTTTCTCAAAGCAAGTGTTATATTAGGTATTGTTATAGGACTTCATTGGGGAGTTATTGGCGTTGCGATCGGATACACCATTGCTTCGATAATAAACTTCTATCCAAGTATTTCATACGCAGAGAGATTGATAAACATGTCATTTTCAGAACTTATGCGGAACCTTTCAGGTATCTTTGTATTTGCATCTATGATGGCTGCTGCCGTATGGGCGCTTGGGTTATTGTTACCCTATACTTGGCCACATTGGGCGTATTTAGCCACGCAGATACCTTTTGGCATAATAGTATATTTAATATCCGTTCACGTATTTAAGCTGAAGGCATACGTGGATATTAAAAAATTTTTGTACGAGCAGTGGCATGTTAGATTCACAAAAACAGTCGGAGGGTTGACTGTTTAGATAAACGCAAAATTCGTCATGGTCTTATTGGTTGCGGTTGCTCTTGTCTTCACGCATTACGGCAAGACCAATGACCAGGATTTCATGGATATTTTAGGACAATATCAGCCAGCAATGGAAAAACAGAATACAAAAGTAACCTTCATTTTTTTGTCTCAAATGAACAATTGGGGTTTATACAAGCGTAGAAATGAAGCTTTGTTACTGGAACTTTCACAAAGAGACTCTGTTGAAAGTGTGCTTCATGTCGAGCCCTTTACAGCAAAAGGATTTGTGGGTCTTATCGTAAAATGGTGGCGATCCCCGGATAACAATATTAAACAGGTATTCAGGCTTCATTTTAGAAAGGCTCTTTCGCTCAAACCTGTTTTGGCCGACGGCGGTGGAAAAATTTATGTGTACAGTATCTTTGTCCTTTATGCCGGAAATTTTGCCTTATTTAAGAAATTAAGTGACTTTTTGATAAGGGTTCAGGGAGGTTTTATAAATAGAAGTTTTGTCAGATCAAAAAAGAACGTGGTTCTTGTTGCGTATCCGCCGTCATATTATCTGCCTGCGGCAATAAATGCTATCAAACACGACATTTTAATCGCAGACCTGGTTGATGACGTACTAGCAAGAGCAAAAAATGAAGTGATAAAAAATACATTCATAAACAGTTATAAAAGCGTTCTTTCTCAGTGCGATTGGATATTTGCGAATTCTCCTGTGGTTAGCGATGCATACAGGGATTACACAAAACAGGAAATCGAGTTCTTACCAAATGGGGTTGATTGTAACGAATATTTTAAGAGTTCTCCCGGTAAACTTCTGAAAAAAGACAACCGTAAAGTCGCAGGATATGTGGGAAACTTTTTCTGGGTTATAGATTTTGATTTGCTCGAATATATAGTTTCGTGCTGCCCTCAGATTGACTTTGTCCTTATCGGTCCCACTGACAAAGAAAGGTTTAAGCATATCAACAATATTACCAGCCGGTATAATAATTGTCATTATCTTGGCGCACGGAAATTTACTGAAGTGCCGGATTACATAGCAGGTTTCGATGTCCTTATCAGTTTTAAAAAAGCCGATTATAAAACCCGCGGCAATGATTCTATGAAGATATATCAATATCTTGCAACGGGTAAGCCCATCGTGACCACCCCGGTTTCTCCCGCTGATCGATTTGCCGATTTGATTTATGTTGCTTCCGATAAATTTGAATTTGTTAAATATTTAAAACAGGCTTTGGAAGAAAATGACCCTGAGATTAGCAGAAAGAGGATAAATGTGGCTTTAGAGAATACATGGTCAAAAAGAGCCGACGTCATTCTTGACAGGGTGTCGAAGTTTTTTGGTGAAAGAATTTGAAATATCCGCCAATAATTATTCTCGGTATGCATCGGTCTGGCACTACGATGCTCTCCAAATCGCTGGAACTATTCGGACTCTTTGTGGGAAGCAAAAAGGAAGAGAATGACGAATCTCTGTTTTTTTATAAAATAAACGAATGGCTGTTAAGACAGGCAAATGCCTCGTGGGATAATCCACGAAATTTTAACTTTATAAATGACGAATTCAAAAAAAAGGTAATCAAGGTATTAGAGTTGCATTTAAAAGGTTTCAGAAGGTATGAATATTTGGGACTTAGAAAATTTTTAAAATATAAAGATATCAGAAACTTAGACTTCCCGTGGGGATGGAAAGACCCAAGAAATACGTTTACTATTGACCTCTGGAAGGAGATATTTCCTGATGCTAAACTATTGCATATTTATAGAAATCCAATCGATGTGGCAGAAAGTTTAAGAAAAAGAGAAGGTGAAATTCAAAAAACTTTCCGGAAAAACTGGCGAGAAACAGCCAAAGAGCTTTTATTAATTGGAAAAGTTGGTTATCAAAGTTCTTTGAGATTGCAAAACGTACATGAAGGTATACAATTGTGGCAGGAATATATTGATAAAGCGTTTTCTTTAAACGGAGAATTCAGGGAAAATATCTTGCATATACGATATGAAACTTTTTTGGAAAATCCCGAAACAACTTTACAGCGTATTCTTGAATTTATAGATATACAGGTTGAGAAATCAAGTGTTTTAGCTGCTGCTCAAATGGTTAAATCTGGCAGAAAATTTGCTTTTATAAAAGATACGGGCTTAATCGAAATTTATCGACAGATAAAAGAAAAAGATATCATGAAAAAACTCAGTTATCATAATATCCTTGACTAAAAAAGTATGTTGCTAAAAGACGACAAAAGTCCTTTACAAAAACACCACCATATTCGATCACGACGAATGACAACATTGCAGACAGATATATCGGCTATTATAGTAACATGGAATTCCTCCCAATGGATTTCAAACTGTCTGAAGAGTCTCATGAACGACCTCAGCTCATTCTGTTATAAGATTGTAGTCGTAGATAATGCCTCCACTGATGAAACACCCGACTTGATCCGGGAAAATTTTCCCGAAGTTATCCTTGTCCGGAATACCGTGAACGAAGGTTTTGCGCAAGCAAGTAACAGAGCCCTTTTAGAATGCCAGGCAGAATATGTACTCTTTATTAATCCGGATACACAGGTTATTCCCGGGATGACGAATACCCTTATAACTTTTATGAAAGGGCATCCTGAAGCAGGCGCTATTGGCCCCACGCTTCTGAATACGGATGGTTCGCTGCAACTCAGCGGAAATACATTTCCTAATCTCAGGAACATCTGGTTCGAGTCCTTATTCTTAGACCGCCTATTCCCTGGAAATCGGTTCTTTGGTTCACATAAGCTCAGTCATCTCAATCGTTCAGAGGTTTGTAAGGTTGATTGGACAATGGGTTCGTGTCTTTTGTTAAGAAAAGAGGCTCTTGACAAAGCAGGAAGTTTTGATAACCGATTCTTCCTGTTCTTTGAGGAGACCGATCTCTGTCTGAGATTAAAAAAAGCCGGATACGAGGTTTACATTATTCCAGAAGCAAAGATTGTGCACGGCGGAGGGTCAAGCCATCTTCAAAACTATAATGCAAACAAGATCGTTCATTATCACAGAAGTTTATTTCATTACTTTAATAAAAATTTACCTGCGCAACTGTTGTGGGTAAGAGCGGCTATTTTTATACGATCTGTGATCCGGATTTTCATGTGGTTGTCCTTATATCCTTGCCGAACACAAACAG
>JACRII010000007.1 GCA_016235875.1 Planctomycetota bacterium | reverse complement strand
GCACGAAACTTGGTTTGTTGATATTGGGTCTTTCCGTCTGGTCGTGCCCCTAACGCACTCATCTGTACGAACCGCATTACCCTCTGTGACCGGGCTGCCCGGACAAGATTTGCCGTCCCTTCATAGTGTAGTCTCTCAAAGGTAATCCCCCTTCCTCGAAACTCCCTGATAATGCCGACAAGGTTAATCACGGCATCGTATCCTTCTAATTTGCCGTCTAAACTTGCAGCGTCGGTAATGTCACCGTTCACGATATCAATCCCCGTTTTCACGAGGACAGGATTTTTATAGTGTGAAATCTTTTGTTCGGAACCTTTTCGGGCGAGACATCTGACCTGATACTTATTTTCGAGCAAATCCCGGAGTATTCGTTTCCCAACGAAGCCGGTACTGCCTGTCAAAAAAATCTTCATAATCTATTACCTCCCCTATCTCAAGATAGACGAAATTGGTAGGTCAACCGTCTCGGTTGACCAAATCAAAAGCAACAAACGGATACTGGACAAGCGAGACGCTTGTCCTACCAACACCGCCTCAAAAACCGTATGAATAAAATGAAACATCCATGACCTAAAGGTCACAAAGGGGTATGAAATCCGGCCACTGCCCTTCGGTCTGTCATTCCGAACGAAGTGAGGAATCTTAGGATTTCTCTCTTTGGTCGAAATGACAATTACAGGTGAAAATTCCTATACAATTAAATTAAATACGAAGATGCTGAGCGATCCTAGGCATGGGGGAATCTTAGCCGTTTTTCAACACTGCGTCAATAATTAAGTATGGTGTCGAATGCAGCATCGATATTTTTAAACAATGCATGACTGCATGCAAGATTATAATAAAGCCGGAATCAACCCGGTTTGATGAGGGGGAGTTGGAAATAGGGCATGGTTAGGCTCGTGAGGCGCTGCCAGACGAAAGGGACAGATACATCCTCATGTAAATGGGGATAGGCCAAACCTAAACCACTACGCCAGTTCCCTACTCTACCTACCCAAGACCTTGCTGCAAAAAGCAGAGCTACTAAAAAGCGGTGTTTTTGCTGTCCAAGTTGATGGCGTTGTTATACATAATTATCTTAGCCTAACCCCATGTTTGCCCAACTTGCCCTCGTTGCTTTCGTCGTTATGTGTATGAGCAGTACAACTTCGGACGAACTCTTGGTTTCTTCCAATAGACGATCAGTTTCTACCTGGACATTGGTAATCAAATTATCATCCTCCAAGAGGCAATAGAAAGGATCTTCTCCTTCTTTCGGATGATCGCCTTCGGGTATTGCCGTGGGTTCTGTTGGGACCTTTAGTGCGTCAAACAATGTTTTGAGGCGATTATCGATGTCACCAGCTTGCGTAATGATAGAGCCTGGAGGTTCCGGACGAAGTAATGTGATTTTGAGTTCCGCTATTAGATTGAGCCTTTCGGTAACAAGAGGCGCGAAGTTGAAACCATTGATGGTCTGGATGATCCCTATGGCGCCTTTCGCCGGTTCCTTTTCCAATAGTTCGTGCCTTTCCTTCAGCGGTATTTGATGCCATAAACGTTTTAGCTGTGCATGGAAATACCTCCGAAGTTCCTGCTTCTCCTTCGGACGACTATTAGCTTTTAAATAACCTCGATAGTAGAGAGTAAATTCCATAGTGTTCCATTCCACATAACACTTAGGGTACCAAGCGCGACTTCAGGAGCGTCCTGTTACCCTCTTGTTAAAGGCCTCCTTTTGTCTTTTGAATTTCTCGCACAAGATACGTGCTTGTCCTGGGTGCATATCTGGTTACGAACTTAGAATATTCTGAACCTTCCCATGTAAAGAAATGCGAGTAAACATGCTCAGATGCACTGACACCAGTGTAGTAAGCGCTGTGCGCCAACTCTCTCACTGAGTTGCCAGATGGCCAATGAATAGACTCATTTCTCAGTGATCTTAAGCGTTCTTGAGAAGAAAAAGGCTCTCGAGATGTGTCGAAGGAACGACCTACCAACAATGATGGCCAATCTTGCATAGCCTGTTTTATTCCGATGTTCTCTTTAAAACCATTCTCGATTTCCGTAATAACATCACTTGACAATTGTGACTTGCAATCATCAATGTATTTGCGTACGGTATTGAAGAACATCACTTCAACTAACTGATGTGAGTTGATGAGTACATTTCTTGCTAAAATAAGAGCCGGGATTTTTTCAGGTGTTTCCTCTAGAGGTCCGTTCAATATAAAATAAGTGCCGGCCAATATCTCTGTCCAGTTGTCGTGAATTTCCCAGCTTAGATGAAGTGTCTTGGTAACCATATGCATACTTACCTCCGAGTTATTATAGTGATTTTTAGTCAATTATTTAAGGGTGACCTTGCCCCTTTTCTTTTTTCTAGCAAAAACCTCTTTCATTGCGTCATTTCCTCTATAAACGACATCCTCTAAAAGTAAAAAAGAGAAACCGTGTAGAGTTCACGGCTTTTCGGGAGCTACCCTATCCCTTAATTATCTCTAAAACTTCGATTGAACTGATGACTTTCTCTTTCTTTTCATTTTGAGTTTTACTTCCCTTGCCTCCCCTTCACTAAGTTTTACGGTACGCTTGCCCTGTTTATATCCACTCTTTTTTGCTGTCAGGATATAGGTGTCTGCTTCCAGGTCGGTAAATTCAAAGTAACCATCTGTGTCTGATGATATAGTCTTGCTGTACCCTGTATGCAGCCCTTTCATGCGTATTGTTGCTGAACCTATTTCATAACCCCTGAAATCTACCACGTAACCGGAGATGCTGCCCTTTTCGACTAATTCCAGGGTCAATATACCGAGGTCTTGGTCTTCATTTTCTCCAAGAGTAACATCTTGTGTTTTGGTCTGGTAGCCTTCCTTGCCATAGGTAAGCGTATAGTTTCCACTTGAAAGATTTTCCCATCCATAATAACCATATTCATCTGTGGATGTGCTTCCTGAATAATTGTCACCTTTAATTGTTACAGTAACATCTAGTATTGGTTCTTCCTCTGAGTCGTACACAAATCCAAAGATGTTACTTGATGAAGGCGGGGGACTTGGAATTGGTGTGGGTGTAAGAGTCGGAGTAGGCGTGGGCGATGTGGAAGGTGTTTGTGTTGGATTGGCAGAGAGATTACTGTCAAATTTTGATACAAAAACAGGGTTACTACCACCGTCATTGAAAGAGGTATCGTATGCCCCGCTCGTGGTCGGAAAGTCTGATGAATTAGTACCCCCCGTCACATATACATTCCCGCTTGCGTCGAGGGCAAGGAAGAACCATAATCATAATTGGATCTGCCCAGGTACGTGGATGCCAGCAGGCTCGTTAGTTCACCGTCCAGCTTCGAGACAAAGACATCATCAGCACCATTTCGAGAAGTATCGTATGCCGCGCTCGTGGTCGGAAAGTTTGTTGACCAAGTAACCCCCGTCACATATACGTTCCCGCTCGTGTCGAGGGCAAGAGAAGCACCATCATCAGTATCAGACCCGCCCAGGTACGTGGATGCCAGCAGGCTCGTTAATCCACTGCTCAGCTTCGAGACAAAGACATCATCAGCACCATCACCATTAGAAGAGGTATCGTATGCCCCGCTCGTAGTCGGAAAGTCTGTTGACAGAGTATACCCCGTCACGTATACATTCCCGCTTGCGTCGAAGGCGAGAAAATTACCCAAATCATTACCAGACCCGCCCAGGTACGTGGATGCCAGCAGGCTCGCTAATCCACTGTTCAGCTTCGAGACAAAGGCATCCGCAACACCATTAAAAGAGGTATCATATGCCCCGCTCGTAGTCGGAAAGTCTGATGACCTAGTAACCCCCGCCACATATACATTCCCGCTTACGTCTAGGGTGAGAAAATAACCATGCTCAGTATCAGATCCACCCAGGAACGTGCATGCCAGCAGGTTCGTTAGTTCACCGTCCAGCTTCGAGACAAAGACATCATAAACACTATTGAAAGAGGTATCGTATGCCTCACTCGTGGTTGGAAAGTCTGATGAATAAGTACCCCCCGTCACGTATACGTTCCCGCTCGTGTCTAGGGCAAGAGAATAACCATAATCACTACCAGACCCGCCCAGGTACGTGGATGCCAGCAGGCTCGTTAATCCACTGTTCAGCTTCGATACAAAGACATCATCAGAACCTTCACCATTAGAAGAGCTATCGTATGCCGCGCTCGTAGTTGGAAAGTCTGTTGACCGAGTAATCCCCGTCACATATACGTTCCCGCCCGTGTCGAGGGCAAGAGAATAACCAGAATCAGTATCAGATCCACCCATGTATGTGGAAGCGAGCAGGCTCGTTAATCCACTGTTCAACTTCGAGACAAAGACATGATAACCACCACCTTCATTGAAAGAGGTATCGTATGCCCCGCTCGTGGTTGGAAAGTCTGTTGAGTGGGTAACCCCCGTCACATATACATTCCCGCTTGTGTCGAGGGCGAGAGACTGTGGATAATCACCACCAGACCCACCCAGGAACGTGGATGCCAGCAGGGGATCGATGATGAGGTCTTTTGTTTTATCGTAGGAGGCAACTTTGAAACCGTACTCTAATTTGGGATCCCCGATCGAAGTCGAGGACAAGTTTTGGAATTCGGATTTCAGATTTGTTTTACATTCCGCATTCTGCATTCCACGATCCGCAATCGTATATTTACATTCCACGTCCACTCGTTTGCCGTTTATTTCCTGATATGCTATGGGTTTTGTGAATTTGACGGGACCAAGCTCTGTCTCTGCCACAAGCTGTCCTTCGTCATTTACCCACAACCCCCCTGTCTGCGTGCGGACACGCACAGGCAGGCTTGCCCCCAATCCATCCCCTGCCCCCGCCAGCGGGGGACAACCACCTGTCCCCTTCACGGAGGGGGATAAAGGGGGAGGATTTTCAGGAGGTTGTATGCCACTCAACTTTATTTTTATCTGGTCAGGGTCTGCGTCTGGTTTTACACAGAAAAGCTTCTCGACATTATTTCCATACGCCTTGAGTCTTAATTCTATCCCCTTATAAATTTCTCCAAAATTCACCACATCGTACGTGGAGATATTGGACTTCCATTTTGACGAATCGTTGCCCTTGAAATAATTGACCTTTGTGACAGATTTTTCCTCACCCTGTATTGTTCTTGTCTTTGCTCCAACAAACTGCTCTTTCAGAGCAACCCCACTCCTCCCCTCTAACAAGACTTGTCCCATACTCCGATACGGGAGGGGCCGGGGGTGTGTTTCGTTCCTGTCGTGGGAGATTGTGGTTGTGTTACACACCCCATTCCCCTCTCGAGAGGGGATTAAGGGGTGTGTGCCTCTTTCTAGAGGGAAAATCCCGCTGGGCGAATGCATTGAAGACGCAAGGTATTGCGTCTCTACATCTGAACTATTATTCGGCAGCGAATACACAATCTCGCCTTCTTTCGTCAAAAACACCGTCCCACCGAAGGTATTGGCATAATACTTTACTTGAGCATCCACCTGACCGTTATTGGCAACGAAGGGTATTTGAATTTTTTGTATCTTGTGCGCAACGTCTTCCTTTGAAGGTTTATCCATGACTGCGCTCTGGCTTGTCAAAAGCGATGGGACTAAAAACACTGCCAGTAAAATGACCGCTGGTATTGAAAACGCCCAGACACGATTTTTCATACTACCCTCCTTTCGTAAAGTTTAAATTAGGTATGGACAAACGATCCCTGCTCAAAACATACAGGGACAGGATTTGTCCGTGCCATCCAGAAAACCGCCTGTCTGCGTGCGGAGACGCACAGGCAGGCTTAAATAAAATGAAAATTCCTATACGATCGAGTTAATCCCCCTTAGAAAAGGGGGAATCAGGGGGTTGTGTTTTTTCCGGGGTTATTCCCCATTTTCATGAGGACAAGCCTACAACCCCCAAGCCCCCTTTATTAAGGGGGATTTTTATATCCACTATCTCCTGACCGCATAAATAAAATGAAAATTCCTATCAAGCTAAAAACTTCACTATTTCCCGAAAAACAACTTCTTTCTTATCCTTAATACACCGTGCATCCGGGAGGGACTGGAGAAATATTTTTCCGTACCTCTTGGTTGCCACACGACTATCAAAGATAATCACTACGCCCCTATCGTCACGGCTGCGTATGAGCCTTCCAAAGCCCTGCTTGAATTTAATCACCGCCATCGGCACTGAATAGTTATAAAAGGCATCGCCTCCAGCCCTCTCAATGGCTTCAGCACGCGCTTCTATTATAGGTTCTGTAGGTACTTTAAATGGTAATCGGGTCAGAATAACACATTCCAGGGCATCACCCTTGACATCAATTCCTTCCCAGAAACTATCCGTAGCAAAGAGAACTGAGGTCTTATCTTTTTTAAAAGTCTCGAGGAGACTATGGCGATTATCCATGCCCTGCTTTAAACAGGTATAACCAAGTTGTGTTATTTGTGGTTCTAATTTTTTATAAAGATTATCGAGAAGGCTATACGACGTAAAAAGAATTAATGCCCGGCCTTCTGTGATTTCTACGGTCTTCAAAATATTCTCTTCGAGGGCAGAAGTATAGCCGGATTCGTTAGGTTCGGAAATATCTGTTGGAATGCCAATAATGACCTGCTTTTTAAAATCAAAAGGAGAATCCAGGATCAATTCGGACAGGCGGCTCTCAGGTGTTTGATGTAGGCCAATATCATCCTTGAAAAATTTAAAGTTCTTATTGATTGCTAAAGTAGCCGAAGTCAATATTATCGTATTATAATTGTCGTAGAGGCATGCCTTCAAGTCTTCAGAAACCGAAAGCGGCGCAGCGCAAAATCTTACAGCAGGGTTCTCTCTATACCTTTTAACCTCCATCCACTTGCACGACCTTTCGTTCGTAGTAATAAAAAATACGAGGTCGTTCGCTGCCAGCCTTAGACGCATTTTGCATGATGATATATCTATCAACACGGACGACAGCACGTCCAGCGAAGTTTTAGACAATCCTCCAATTTCATCCTCCAATAACTTTAAGAGTGATGCGAATTTCAGGATATCTACGCTTAATGTCTTGAGGCCGGTCTCAATAACGTCCTGCCACAGGTCTGTAGAAATGAGGCTTGTGGTGACCCGCAATTTTGTTTCTTCGTCCCTGTTTTTCTGCAACCCTTCACTAACGACATAATTACTGACGGTATGGGAAATATCATCAAAAATCACTTGCGTGATATCGTAAAGACGCTGTCTTGCATCCAGAATTTCCGTATTAATCATATCGGTAATCTTCGTTGCGATAGAGTTATCGTGGATCGAACTCACGTCTCTGAGCTTATTCTTGAGGTACTGCAAAAGGCCTTTTCTGTTATCCTTGAGATTGATCAGCCTTCCCAATAGTTTTATTATCCTCAATTTTGAAATTGTATAGCCCAGATTTGCCGTTGCCACTGCTTCGAGACGGTGTGCCTCGTCGATGATAATCTTCTTAAAAGGCGGCAGGATGGCCACCGTATCATAACCCTTCATTTCCTTACGCACGACCAGATCAGCCATCAAGAGATAATGATTTACTACCAGCACATCGGCGCTGGCCGCATTGCGCCGTGCAATATAAAAGAAGCAGTCATCATAAAATCGGCACTTCAATCGAGTACACTGGTCGGCCTCTGATTGTATGGCCTCCCAGACATCATCCTGTGGCACAAAATTCAGGTCTGCCTTGCTCCCATCCCGTGTCTTTACAGCCCACTCTAACAGATCGTTCAGTTGCTGTCTATCCTTGTCCTCAATCAACGTCCCGCCCTCAGCGCGTAAATTATAAACTTTCCTGAGACATATATAATTATTTCTGCCTTTTACCAGCACACTCTTAAAATTTAGGCTACAACACTTCTTCAGAATAGGGATGTCTTTTTCAATTAATTGTTCCTGAAGGTTTATCGTATGGGTGGAAATTACTACCCGTTCCTTGTTCTTTATGCTCCAGAACACGGCAGGGACAAGGTATGCCAGAGATTTTCCCGTACCAGTTCCTGCCTCAATTATGGCGATCTTGTCCTCATTAAAGGCAGTAACCACCGACTTCAACATCTCGACCTGTGGCTTTCGATATTCATACTGGTGTAAATACTTTGCAAAACTACCGCCGGATAAAAAGTGTGCAGAGAGTTCTTCGAAGTTTAACCCTTCGTACGTCCGCTTTTTCGGCACCTTTACTACGGGGTATAAATACTCTACATTGTTGTCTACAATGTAGCATCCAATCCCATTCGAGCCCAGATATGATGCTATTTCGAGGTCTGCATCGGATGGCTCCAAAATACCGTCGGGATGATTGTGAATGATAACATCCCCGTATTTTGCCTCTTTGATGATAGCAGGTACGGCGTGCTTATTTCCCATGGCGTAAACATCGACGTCTGCAACCAGGTGATCGTCATTGAGTCTGCCCACAAAGAATACCTCGTTTCCCCTTGTCTTTTCGACTGCATCCCGGATAGAGGATATGGCTTCAGGTATGATAAAATCTTTGACCGGCCATTTTGTTGTTTTCATGATTCGATTTTAAGGAAATCAGAACAATTAATTCCTCCCCCCTGACTTCGTCGTGAGCTCAGTCGAACGATGGGGAAGGGCAGGTGGGGGTGAGCGGAAAAGGCTAATCACCCTCCCCTCAGCCCCTCCCGTCAAGGGAGGGGAATATTTGTAATTTAAGTATAAGACAAAAGGCATAGATTATACAATGAAAAACGGATTTAAAAAATAGTATCAAAAATCGCATTTTAATCCAAAAATATTAAGTTGAAAACAGACCTTCATACAGGTAGTATAACAAGGAAAATATATTTGTAACAGTTCAGCCCACCGCAAAGGCGCAAAGGACGCAAAGAAAAACTTTAAATAAGAGAAAATGCTTCACAGAAGGATTGTCTTCTATAACAAAATCATAAAGTTTTCAGAAATTTTCAGGATTTACTTTCTAAAAAATACTACCTTTGCGCTCTTTGCGTCTTTGCGGTGAACTATTACATATATTTTTTGTGTCAATTTATGTTTAGTATTTAAGTGAAACTCTAAGGAAATCCAGGAGGAGGTAATAGCGTTGCCGAAAGAGAAGAAGATTGAAAATAGTGGCACAGCGATAAAAATAGAAAAGAATCGCCTGGTTGTCCCTAATGACCCAATCATTCCATTTATCAAGGGTGACGGCACCGGTCCGGATATCTGGAATGCATCTGTTCGTGTATTTGATGCTGCTGTAAGTAAAGCTTATAAGGACAAAAAGAGAATTTCCTGGAAGGAAATTTTTGCCGGTGAATACGCCTTTAATGAGTATGGCGAATGGCTTCCCCAAAAGACCCTCGATGCCATTAAGAAATATAAAGTAGCTATCAAGGGGCCGCTTACAACGCCTGTTGGCGGTGGGATCAGGAGTCTTAACGTAACCCTCAGGCAGGAACTTGATTTGTATGCCTGCGTTCGACCTGTGCGTTATTTTGATGGTGTACCCAGTCCTGTCAAATCTCCCGAAAAGCTGAACGTGATTATCTTCAGAGAAAATACAGAAGATGTGTATGCAGGGATCGAATATAAGAAAGGAACTCCAGAGGCAAAGAAACTCATCGCATTTATAGAAAAAGAGCTTGGGAAAAAGGTCAGAAAGGATTCGGGTATAGGCATCAAACCCATGAGTGCATTTGGCTCAAAAAGACTGGTAAGACGCGCCATCCAGTATGCAATTGATAAAGGGAAAAGGAGTGTTACCCTCATGCACAAAGGAAATATTATGAAATTTACGGAGGGCGCCTTCCGTGAGTGGGGCTATGAAGTAGCTAGAGAGGAATTTCCCAAGTTCATCGTGACGGAAGAGGATATCCAGAAAAAGTATAACGGTGTAACCCCAAAAGGGAAGATAATTGTAAAGGACAGGATTGCCGATGCCATGTTCCAGCAGGTGCTCCTGAGACCGGAGGAATATGACGTGATTGCCACGCCGAATCTTAACGGTGATTATATCTCCGATGCCTGCGCCGCACAGGTAGGCGGTTTAGGCATGGCGCCGGGAGCCAATATCGGGGATAAAGCAGCCGTCTTTGAGGCCACCCACGGTACTGCTCCTAAATATGCGGGAAAAGATATGGTTAATCCTGGTTCCGTCATCTTATCAGGTGTTATGATGCTTGAGCATCTGGGATGGGATGAAGCAGCGAACATGATTGTGAAGGCATTGGGAAAGACCATTCAAAGGAAGACAGTAACCTATGACCTCGAACGTCAGATGAAAGGCGCTAAATTGGTGAAATGCTCAGAATTTGGTGATGAGATAATCAAGAATATGTGAGGTAATTCTTTAGCCACAAACCTGAAATAAAGAAGGAGGGAACAAAATGTCGGTCAAAGAAATGATAAAGAAAGAGATTGATAAACTTCCGGAAAATCTTCTTCCAGAGGTCTTTGATTTCATTCAGTTTTTAGAAAGCAAAAGAGAAAGAATCATGATTGCAAAAGCCTCTCAGGACTTATCCACTGCATCATTTCAAAAAATATGGGACAATGAAGAGGACGCAATTTATGACAATCTATAATAGAGGAGATGTCGTTCTTGTCCCTTTTCCATTCAGCAACCAAACTATCATGAAGAAACGTCCGGTGGTAATTATTAGTTCTGATGTTTATAACAATACCTCCTCTGACATTGTTATTATGGCAATTACGGGAAAAACAGGCAAGACTTTTACCATAGGAGAATGTTTAATAGAAGATTGGAAGATTGCTGGTTTGTTAAAGCCTTCTTCTATCAAACCAGCCATATCAACTATTGAACAAAGCTTGGTTTTAAAGAAACTTGGCAAACTTTCGCATAAAGACCTCATTTTAATGGAAAATGCACTAAAAGAATTTTTAGATTTGAAGTAAAGAAGATATCAAAGCATGATAAAATTTGAAAGATTGCCTGAAAATATTAGCCATTTGCTGCCAAATGTCCGGGAATACCTGAATAAACATCCGAAGGTGGTTTTTGCATACCTCTTTGGCGGCCTTGCACGGGGCAGGGTTTCTCCTCTCAGTGACGTGGATATTGCCATATATGCCGTAGACGGAGCGGATATAGTGCAGGAAAGAAAAGATGATTTTCAGGGAGAAGGCAAAGAATGGGACAAACTCAAAAAGGAATTAGGTATAAAGTAACTATCTCCCGGATAAACAGATTGGTTATATATTATGAGTATTGACGAATCCGTCGCTTTATTGTTAAACAGGATTTCAAAATTACGAACCACGCATTTGAGGAAATGCAGATAACTTTCGAAAGAGGAGGTAGTCATGTGAAGAATATTTGCGTTTTTTGTGGTGGTGACATCTGCAAAAATATTGTCACGGTTGTAAAGGAGCGGAAAGGAAAGGTATTTATTATTGAGAATGTGCCCGCTGGTGTTTGTACCCAATGTGGTGAAAGGGAATATGATGCGGATGTCGTCTCAAAATTAGAAATAATTATGACAAAACGAAAAGCAATAAAAATGGAAAAATTAGTTCCTGTTGCTGATTTTACGGAGGTTTAATGTGGCTAGAAAAAAGATAACCGTTGTTGGTGCTGGGAATGTGGGTGCTACCACAGCGCAGCGTCTGGCTGAAAAAGAGATAGGTGATGTGGTGCTGGTGGATATTGTCCAGGACATGCCGCAGGGAAAGGCGTTGGATCTCTTAGAATCAGGGCCGGTTTACGGCTATGATACAAGGATTACGGGCGCTAACGGATATGAAGAAACAAGAGACTCTGATATTGTAGTTGTCACCTCCGGCGTGGCAAGGAAGCCAGGGATGAGCAGGGATGACCTCCTCAAGATCAATGCCGGGATTGTAAAGGGGGTAGTCGAAAATGTTGTGAAGACATCGCCTAATTCCATCCTGATTATTGTGTCTAATCCATTGGACGCCATGACCTACATAGCACATAAAGTTAGTCGGTTTCCTAAGCATCGTGTGATAGGTATGGCAGGAGTGCTGGATGCAGCCCGTTTCAGCGCCTTTATTGCGATGGAACTCAACGTGTCTGTGGAAAATATCCATGCCTTTGTACTTGGCGGACACGGTGATACTATGGTTCCTTCCACGCGATATACGACAGTTGCAGGTGTTTCCGTTGAGGAATTAATACCAAAAGGGCGACTCGATGCTATTGTAAAACGTACGAGGGATGGCGGGGCGGAGATTGTCAATCTGCTCAAGACGGGCAGCGCCTTCTATGCACCATCGGCGGCAGTCGTTGATATGGTTGAAGCAATAGTAAAAGACAAAAAGAAGATATTGCCGTGTGCCGCCCTGTGTGAAGGTGAATATGGCATCAACGGGCTCTTCGTAGGCGTACCGGTGAAACTCGGCACAAAGGGCATTGAGCAGATTTTTGAGATCAAACTCAACGCAGAAGAATCGGCCGCCTTGAAACGATCTGCCGATGCCGTGAAAGCCTTGTGTGAACAAGTGGATAAGTTGTTGTAATATCTTTAGAGGAAACGAAAATTTACGACTTACGATCTATGATTTACGATTTAAAATTGAAGTACCATTTTAATTAACAAAATTTAAATCTAAAATCGCACATCGTAAATCTAAAATCATAAATTATGAATCTGATTAAAGCAGAAAAACGTTTACTCGAAATCCTCCTTCAAAAATCCTTCAAATACAGTGAAGAACCCATTTTCAAGCTGGTATCGGGGAGGATGAGTAACTATTATATCAATTGCAAGACGACAACATTAGACCCTGAGGCCATGCTGTTGATCGGACATCTCTTTTACAATAAGGTCAAACCACTTCATGTCAACGCCATCGGAGGTCTGACATTGGGAGCCGACCCCATTGCCTTCGCTGCGGCCATGGTCAGCGGTATGCAGGATGATGCCATTAACGCCTTTGTCGTCCGAAAAAAGGCAAAGGAACATGGAATGATGAAGTGGATTGAAGGAAATGTGCAGGAAGGGAATAAGGTTGTGATTGTAGACGACGTGGTGACCACAGGTCAATCCACAATAGAAGCCGTAGACCGTGCCAGGGAGTCAAATCTGAACGTGATAAAGGCCATTGCCCTGGTGGACCGCCAGGAGGGCGGGCGGGAAAATATTGAGAGAAAAAACATTTCTTTCGAGTCTGTCTTTACGAGAGACGATTTAATGAATCTGTACAAAAAATGAATATAGAAAAACGCGGTTTTTGGTCGTGGTTTCTGCAGAGGATTACAGCCCTGTTACTGGTCATGGGCATGTCAGTTCATTTCTTTACATTCCACTTTAGTCCCACTCGGTATGCCTCCCGCTATTACGATGAAATTGTCAATCGTTTTTGCTCTCCCGGATGGATTTCCTTTCATATTTGCCTCCTTGCCCTGGTTGTTTTTCACGGTCTCAATGGGCTTTGGGGCATACTGGTAGATTTCAATTTGAGTAAAAGGACAAACTATTTTTTCAGACAAGCGCTTTGGTTTACGGGGTTTGTTTTGTTTGGTATTGGAATATATATTCTTATTTGGTTTGCAACGAAAAATCATGTAGTTTAGGTATAAGCATTAACTTAATCAACGGATCGTGTATAAACTAATGTTGAATACGAGATTGTTCCATATCGGGGAAAAAGATAACCCTCAAAATTAATCAAAGCTATGAATTTACAAAAATTAAAAGAAGGTTTTAAAGACCTGGCGAAAAACAGAAATCCCGGCATGGTATCTTTCTGGATACACAGGGTTACTGGTGTGGCAGTTACCGTATTTTTATTTTTACATATTTTTACCCTGAGTTCTGTCTTTCGCGGCAAAGACGCCTATGATTATGCGATCAGCAAGTTTGATACAAAGATCGGATACATCTTTCAGTACGCTTTGCTTTTGGCAGTGGCCGTACACCTCTTGAATGGAATACGGATTACGATTGCCGATTTCTGGGGACTTACCCGTGTTCAAAAGAAGTTGTTGTGGATATCGCTTTTGGTCTTCTTTTTAATTGCCGCAGTTGGTGTTAAAACCGTGCTTTTGTAGTGCCGGAAATAGAAGTATCGTAGAAAACCATTACTGTTGGAAATTTATAAGTTGAGGGAATAGGTTTATGGCTGATATAATCCTTAATGACGCGGAGATATCCAACCTTATAAAGGAACAAAAAGAATTTCCTCCTAATTATGAAACCTTATTTCAAACAAAAGACAAAAAGGGTCATATGGAGCAGGAAATAATATTACCACGCAGTGATGGCAGTCAGTTTAAAGTAATTTTAAGGCAAAACCAAATAAACCAGCTAGCTTTTTCTTTAATACTGGGTTATATGCCACCAAAGACAACAGCACTTATAAGATTACGAAGATATAACGGTAAGAGTCACTATCATACAAATAAGATTGAAAAGGAAACTTTTTATGATTTTCATATTCATCAAGCAACAGAAAGGTATCAAGCCGCAGGATTTGATGAAGATGGCTATGCGGTAACTTCTAAAGAATTTGCTGATATACAAAGTGCATTAGATTGTCTTGTAAAAGATTGTTCTATAGTGCTACCAGCAAATAGGCAACTAAAAATGAAGTTGTCCTAAAATTAAAGGTGACAAAATGGATATTACGCCAATTGAGAACGAATTTAAAAAGAAAATAAGCGAAAAAATAGAAATTTTTCCTGAAGGCAAAGGGCGATTCAGAATATTTACTCCTTTTATGTTTGCCGATGGAGACCATTTGGTTTCTGTTTTAAAAAAATCACACAAAGGATGGGTTATTACGGATGAGGCTCATACGTATATGCATTTAAGCTATGAGCTTGATATGAAGGATTTGGAAAGGGGCACCAGGCAAAAAATAATCAGTTCAACACTGTCCATGTTTGATCTGGAGGAGAGTGATGGTGAAATAGTGGTAAATGTAGAAGATAACATGTACGGTGACGCCCTTTACAATTTTATTCAGGGGATTTTGAAAATTACTGATATAAATTATTTAACTCGGGAACGCGTACGATCTACCTTCATGGAAGATTTTAAGACATACATAACTGAAAAAGTCGACGAGAATAGAAGGGCGTTTGATTACTTTGACAAAGCGCATGACCCAGAAGGAAAATATGCTGTTGATTGCAGAATAAACGGCATGAAAAAGCCTCTTTATGTATTTGCAGTAGCAAATGATGATAAATGTCGGGATGCTACAATCAGTTGTTTACAATACGAAAAATGGGAACTGCCGTTTCGTTCGGTGGCTATTTTTGAAGATCAAGAAAAAATTAGTCGTAAGGTTTTAGCCCGTTTCAGCGATGTTTGTGAAAAACAATTCTCAAGCCTTTACTTAAATAAGGATAGGATTGAAAGATACCTGTCAGAACAAATGCAAGAGATATGATATTTTATGATTTACCATAATGTCATTGTGGTTGGCGGTGGGCTGGCAGGTCTCAGGGCTGCCATCGAACTCAATCGCCATAATATCAAAGTCGCCATTATTTCAAAGGTACACCCCATCCGGTCGCATTCCGTTGCCGCACAGGGCGGAATTAACGCCCCGCTGGGAAATCATCCGCGCGGCGCTTACGATAACTGGGAAAAACACGCCTTCGATACGGTAAAAGGGAGTGACTACCTGGCAGACCAGGACGCCGTTATCCGCATGACCAAAGAAGCCGCTGAACGTATCTACGAAATGGAACACTGGGGGTGTCCCTTCAGTCGTACTGCCGAAGGGAAGATCGCACAAAGACCATTTGGCGGCGCCGGTTTTCCTCGCACGTGCTATGCGGCTGATAAGACGGGACATGCCCTTTTGCATACCCTGTATCAGCAAACCGTCAAATTCAAACAGTCGGCTGAACGGAACGAGATTGTGATCTATGAAGAATGGCTGGTGACAAACCTGGTGATTGAAGATGGGGTTTGCGTGGGTGTGATAGTGTTGGATATTGTGAGTGGTCGATTAGAGGCATTCCAGGCAGGAGCGGTAATCTTTGCGACGGGCGGCGCCGGTCGTATCTATGGAAGTAGTACAAATGCCCTGATCAATACAGGTATGGGCATGGCAGTACCCTACTGGGCAGGCGTACCTTTAAAAGATATGGAATTTATCCAGTTCCATCCTACCACCCTCTTGGGGAAAAATATCCTGATTACCGAAGGATGCCGTGGTGAGGGGGGGTTCTTATTGAATAACAAGGGCGAACGATTTCTGGCGAAATACAGCGATTCCCAGAGGGATATGGAAGTAGCTCCCAGGGATATTATTGCAAGGAACATTACACGCGAAATCATGGCGGGCGGTGGTTTTGACAATAGCTATGTGCATCTTGATTTAAGGCATCTTGGGGAAGAAAAGATTATCCAGAGGTTACCGGGCATACGGGATATTTGTATGGAATTTGTTGGTGTAGACCCCGTCACAACACCGATTCCTATT
>JACRII010000114.1 GCA_016235875.1 Planctomycetota bacterium | reverse complement strand
CTGTAACCGCGTCGAACTCTACATCTCGTCGCAGGACGGCGCTATTAAGGTCGAAGACGTCTTTTCGTTTCTTGCCGACTTTCATAAGATTGAGCCAAATACCTTTTCTCCCTATATGTATCACTATAACGATGACCGTGCGGTGAATCATCTTTTCTTTGTGACATCCAGTCTTGATTCTATGGTGCTCGGAGAATCGCAAATCCTTTCACAGGTCAAAGAGGCTTACACGACGGCTGCCATGGAAGAGGCTACGGGAAAGATTTTAAACCAGCTTTTTCAGCAGGCACTCAACGCTGCCAAGATCGTGCATACCAGGACGTCCATCGGCAAGCGTAAGGTTTCCATCAGCTCCGTAGCCGTGGAGTTCGCTGAAAAAATATTTCAGGATTTTACCGGTAAAATTGTCCTTGTCGTGGGCGCCGGTGAAATGTGTGAACTTCTACTCAAGCATCTTTATGAGGAAGGGGCGCGTACCTTTATTGTGGCGAATCGTACTTATGAACGTGCAGAGGAACTCGCCAACGAATATCATGGTCAGGCTATCAAATATGAATTGCTTGGCGAATATCTCGAAAAAGCCGATATCGTTATTAGTTCCACATCTGCCCCCCACTATGTAATCCATGCCGATCAGGTGAAGGAAGCCATCAAACATCGGAGAGGGAATCCCATGTTCCTTATTGATATTGCCGTTCCCAGGGATATTGAACCAGAGGTTGCAAATATTGACAATGTGTATCTTTATAATATTGATGACCTCCAATCTGTGGTAAGCCAGAACATTGACGAACGAAACAGAGAGGTAGAAAAATGCCGCGTCCTTATTGAAGAAGAGGTAGAGCACTTCATGGCGCGGCTTGAGGAGATGAAAATAGAACCGGCGATAACGCATTTACGCAATCATTTCCACACTATTGGAAAAGAAGAACTGGATCGCTTAAAACCCAAGTTAAAGAACTTAGACAATGGAGACTGGGAGCAGGTCATTTATACTATGGAACGTACCATCAACAAACTCCTTCATCATCCCGCAAAGGTAGCCAAACAAGAGGCAAAGAACGGCGGCGGTTACCGGTATGTGGAAACCATAAAGAAATTATTCGGCATATTCCATCACACCGACCATTCGCAGCATTAATTTACGAATTACGATTTGTGATTTTTTAAAAATAGTGACGTGTGTCGAATGGCGAGTGACGAGAAAAAACGTCACCCGTGACACGCCACTTATCTTATCTACACTAAGCTCGATATTCGTAAACCCTGTTTCCACCCAGTTTTTTTGCCTCGTACATTGCCTTGTCTGCGTTAACAAGCGTTGTCTTTGCATCTAACGATGGTACAAGTTCTGCAACACCGATACTTATTGTTTTTTGAACAATTACGTCCTTTGTTGGGATGTGAAATTTAATGTTCCTGAAATTGTTGAGTATTCGATTGGCAATGTTGAATGCAGCATAGCTTTTGGTTTCTGGTAATATTATGGTAAATTCCTCGCCCCCGTATCTACACGGTATGTCAATCACGTTTCTCACCTGTTCTTTTATCAACAGCCCCAGTTGTTGTAATACAGCATCACCTTCGGTGTGTCCATAGGTATCGTTGAAGTGTTTGAATTTATCAATATCAATAAACATTAGACTCAAGGAGTGCCTCAGACGTTTTGACCTCAGTGCCTCTCTTTCTAAAGCCTCGTCAAAGAATCTTCTATTATACAAACCAGTCAATTTGTCTATAATAGATAACGTTTCGAGTCTTTTATATGACTCGTTCAATTTCAGTGACATAATATTAAAAGAATTTAAAAGTGCCTCTATTTCATGTAATGATTTTATGTTCAATTTTACATCAAATGATCCATTGATAATTTTTATTGTTGCTGCACATAACAGTTTCAATGGATTTGTTATACTCCTTGTAGTAACAAACGCATAGAAAATACTAAAACCGATTGTTACTGGAACAACGATATAAATAGAAAACCAACTCCTCTTTTCTATCTTTTTCGAATTGATGAGTACTTGATTATATGTTGTATTAACAATTGTATCAAGGTTTGCTATTGCCTTTTTAAAGAAGAATGTTTCTTCTTCAAATGAATTAACAGTGTCATCTATATTTATCGTCTCAGGTACCTTATCCCCCAGTCTAAGGTACATTTGCACGGTACTATCTAATTTTTCAATTCTATTATAGGACTGGATAATTTCATCGCGAAGACTTATAACTGTTGCATCATAAACATTCCAATTTATTTTATTTAATTCTTTCCAAACAGATGTCTCTAATATTGCATGGTAATCCAACTGAGATATATCCCTTTTTGTTAATATATATTCAACCGCTATCAACCAACGTTCAACATGGTCTTTTAAGTCATCAATAGCTTCCGTATTGCCGGAATTGATAATAGCTATTTTTTGTATTTTTTCAATCTTGTTCAGAGAAAGGGAGACAAAAAGTGTCATTCCTATCATTAACAACAGGATAATACCAAAACCTATTCCCAGTCGCTGTCCTATACGCATATTTTTCTTTTCCCAGAAAAATTGTTAATCCTTTCTCCCGATTGGGGAAAGGGGGATTTGTTCTCTTATTTAAATGGGTAGCCGTCTTCATCAGGCATCTTCCCATTAACCCTGAGCACCTTTATATTACCACGCTTTGATACCTCATCAACACCAATAAAGGCTATTGCACCTGGAATTTCCGAGACAAGTATGTTTATTGTTCCTGCAGAATTTAGTATCTTTGGGAATTCCATTATTTTATTATTATACACCCTTAAAAACCAGTATTTGTCAAACTCCTCATATTTTATTTTGTATACCATATCTATCAAGGTGCGCGTTTCATTGGATGTAATTGGCTTGAATATAAGCGTAATTTTCTCACCATTGTCCCAGTATTGTTTCCTTGCTTCCAGAATTATTTTAAGTTCAGAATAAGAGATATCTGTTACTGGGTTTGATTTATTAACAACAACGGCAATACTTGCATAGGTATTTTTTGTAAAGCAAATTCCAAGCACAAATGCTGTGATTAAAATAAGTCTCATTGCTTTGTCTAAAAAGAGAACGCCGTTTGAAATCCAATGATATTTACATCTTTATCATCAAATACGCCGTGTGAATATTCGAGTTTTAAGGCATTGAAATGTGATAGTTCATATCGCAAACCTATGGTATGTTTCTTTGTATCAAGGAAATCAAGTTCACTATTACGATAGAACGGATCGTCATTGCTGTAGTCAATATAATCGTATCGGTAGTACGGTTTAAATTTGTCAATAGTATATGCAAATTGTGCATATCCACCGAAAGTATTAAATACACCGCCCGAAAATTCATCATGATTTATTTCAAATACCTCCGATAGTAATTCAATGTTTTTAATGGTATAAACGATATGACCACCGTAGATAATCTCCCTTATCTCGTTTTCCCTTTTTGGATTATCTTCGTCTTCTGGTATGACATCGTAATAAACACTCGGGCCTAGTCGTACTCCCTCAAATATATGTGGCTGCACATCAATTTGAAAACTTACGGCTTTTTTATCATTTATGTCGTCAAAATTCTGTCGTTGCGTTGTGTTAACCCCCCTTCCATTGGTGATCGCACATGCATAATTTAGATCAAAACCTTCCAGCAATGCACTACCGGCTACTTTTATACCGGTGTCATGCGTTGGTATTGGCCCTCCTTTATCCTGAAAATTAACTATGTCGGGTCTATCCATGGTTGTATAAAACCAAACCCCATGATTATAAGTTGGTATCCAATACCCTATAGGCAGGAAAAATTTCCCTATTTCAATTTTCAGGAGGTTATTGACGTCGTAATGAATTAATAATCGCTCTATGTCTATTTCAATAGGTTCAGAGCGTTCTTCAGTATCTTCTCCTCGGTCAAATTCAAATACGGTCTCATTCAGGAAGGATATGCGGTTACTGAGCTTTGATGTCATGAACAAATCAAATTCACCGAGGGAAAAGAAGTTATTACCACTATCAAATCCTTCGCCAATGTTATTGTCTCTGTAACGCGCATTTACATTTCCAAAGCCCCGGATAACCAATAATTGTTCACCAAAGGTAAGCCCTTCGCCGAGTTTATATCGTGCCTTGTTTAATTCTATATCTTCTTTTTGTTCAGCAGTTTTAATGGCTTCCTCTTCCATAATGTCTTCTGTTTCTTTCCGTGGATCATTTATCTGTGCCTGTTTTATATCGTAGTTGGATTTTATTTCTTCCACTTTGCTCTTTCTCTGCGAAGAAGGAGACTCGGTTTTCAGTTCCTCGATTAATTCTTTTTTAATCTCCTCCTTTAATTTTTGCATGAATTCTGTCTTGAGCCTGTTTTTTAGCCGCAGATACTCTTTTTCGCTTATTTCTTGGGCATTTAAGCACTTTGTTGTTAAGAGCAACAGTGTGATAATAACTATCGCAATTGGGTTCAAGAATCGTGTCATTTGTCAGGTTCTCCAATGGTTAACCGATCTATAGGTAAAAAATCTGTTAATAGCGCCTGCCAGTCTTTGTGATCTTTTGTTGATATTTGATTAGCAAGAGACAAACATTCCATATTAACGTTTATCTTCAAGTAAAGAGAGATTAATAGAGTGAGTGAGAAACCTTTGTGCCCATACCATAGGTCTTTCCCGTATGTTCTTTAAACAGCAAACTTTTACCATTCAGGAATTCCTATCAACCTATTTTATGAGAGGGCGACAGTTATATTGCTGACCTGCGACAATTATCACAGACTGAGTTACCGTTTTGGTTCAAACAATATCGAATCACTCTTGCGATTGCAAGGTCTATTTCATGAGGGAATGGATTCTCTTGGTATCCAGTAATGCCTTTTCCATCGGCACAAGGGGTGTAATTTCTATGTCAGTAAAAAACGGGAAGAGGGGCAGTTTTGAGACGATCTCTTCCATTTCTTCATTAGACTCAGCATCGATAATAGCGGCGGCTCCTCGCCG
>JACRII010000116.1 GCA_016235875.1 Planctomycetota bacterium | reverse complement strand
GGCATCCCGCGGGGAAGGGTCATTGAAATATTTGGTCCTGAATCTTCGGGTAAAACCACCCTGACCCTTCATATCATTGCAAATGCACAGAAAGGGGGAGGTATGGCTGCTTTTATCGACGCAGAACATGCCTTAGACCCTGACTATGCAAGGAAATTAGGGGTAGACTTGAACAATCTCATGGTTAACCAGCCCGATACCGGCGAACAGGCGCTTGAAATCGCAGAATTACTGGTAAGAAGCAATGCCGTTGATGTAGTTGCAATCGATTCCGTTGCGGCGCTCGTTCCTCGCGCAGAAATTGAGGGAGAGATGGGCGATTCACATATGGGGCTACAAGCACGGTTGATGTCTCAGGCGTTACGTAAATTAACGGGTTGCATTTCAAAATCCCAAACCAGTGTTATTTTTATAAACCAGATTCGGGAAAAGATCGGCGTCATGTATGGAGGAAATCCTGAAACAACCCCGGGTGGAAGGGCATTAAAATTCTACTCCTCGGTGCGTATCGATATCAGGAGGATTGGCAGCATAAAAGACGGCGATGTGACAATTGGAAATAGAGTCCGTGCTACCATCGCCAAGAACAAAGTGGCAGCGCCTTTCAAAAAGGCGGAATTTGATATTTTATATAACACAGGCATTTCGCGTGCAGGCGACATCATTGACCTTGGGGTCGAACAGCAGATTATTGACAAGTCTGGCACATGGTTCTCTTACGGTGATATCCGACTGGGGCAGGGCAGAGAAAACTCCAGGCAGTTTATCGAAGGAAAACCAGAATTGATGAAAGAAATAGAACAGGCTGTCCTTAAAAAAATAATGCCAGAAATGGCAGGAGAAAAAGCCCCTGAAAAAGCTTCAGAAAGTGGGAAAAAAAATGAACCACAGAGGGCACAGAGAAAAGAGTAAACCTTTTAACTCCTAAGACAAATTGGATTATTACAAAAATAGTTGAT
This sequence comes from Planctomycetota bacterium, assembly GCA_016235875.1. GTDB lineage: Bacteria > Planctomycetota > Brocadiia > Brocadiales > Brocadiaceae > Wunengus. The sequence continues at coordinate 1,712 of JACRII010000116.1, read as the reverse complement.
TTTATGAAGACAAACGAGATACGCGATAAATTCCTAAACTTTTTCAAAAAAAAGTCTCACGAAATTTTACCCAGTGACTCACTAGTCCCACAGAATGACCCTACACTTCTTTTTACTGGCGCGGGCATGAATCAGTTTAAAGACATGTTTCTGGGCAAAGGGAATTTAGGTTGTAAAAAGGTAACCACCTGCCAGAAATGCCTCCGTACGGGGGATATTGATAACGTAGGAAAAACGGCATCCCACCATACTTTTTTTGAGATGCTGGGAAATTTTTCCTTTGGAGACTACTTTAAAAAAGAAACTATCGAGTGGGCATGGGAATTCCTTGTGCAAGAGTTAAAAATTCCAGAAGAGCGACTGAGTGTAAGCGTTTACAAAGACGATCAGGAATCATACGAAATCTGGGAAAAACATATCCGTGTACCCCGGTCAAAAATTTATCGGTACGGCGAAAAGGATAATTTTTGGCCCTCGAATGCGCCGACACACGGGCCGAACGGCCCCTGTGGGCCATGTTCAGAAATATTTTTCGACCAGGGAGAACACGTTGGTTGTGGACGAAAAGAATGCGAACCTGCCTGTGATTGCGACCGATTTGTGGAAATATGGAATCTGGTGTTTACCCAATACGACCGCAAAGAAGGAGGCAAGCTGGAACCGTTACCACACAAAAATGTTGATACGGGCATGGGATTGGAAAGGATGGCACGCGTCATACAAGGAGTACAAACCAACTTCGACATCGACATCTTCAGTCCTATTATCAAATACATAGAAGAAATCACCCAAGTAAAATATAACGGACAGATGGCGAATGCCGTGCTCATGCGCCGCATCGCAGACCATGTGAAGGCCTGTGTGTTTTGCATTTCAGATGGCGTCCTGCCCAGCAACGAGGGACGTGGATACGTAGAAAGGCGGTTATTGAGGCGCGCCATACGGGACGGCACACAGCTAGGCATAAAAGATTGTTTTTTGTACAAATTGGTGCCGATTGTAAGCGAGGTAATGCAAGAACATTATCCCGACATTAAACAGCGAAGAGAAAATATTACAAGGATTGTGAAGAGCGAAGAAGAGAAGTTTCACGAAACCCTGGAACAGGGAACCCGCATTTTAGAAGAGCTCACGGAAACGTTACAAAAAAACAACCAAAAGGTGCTCCCTGGCCGTGAAGCCTTTAAATTATACGATACGTACGGTTTCCCGTTAGACATGACGGAATCCATCCTCAATGAAAAAGGATTTACGGTTGATAAGGATGGCTTTGACGAAGAACTCCAAAAGCAGCGGATACAAGCAAGGACATCCTCCCAAATGACAGGGCAGGTCTTCGACACAGGCCCTCTCAGCCAGATCAAAGATATTTCAAAGGGTACAAAATTTCTGGGTTACGAAAAATGCTCATCAGAAGGAAGAATAATTGCCATTATCCAGGGTGATCGACTTGTGGAAGTGGCCACAGCCGGCAGTGAAGTTACTGTGGTTTTAGACCAAACAGTCTTTTACGGTGAATCAGGTGGACAGATTGGCGATACGGGTGTTTTAGAAGCAAATGATGTTCACGCCCAGATTACCGACACGAAGAAGAATGATGATTTTATCCTGCATATTGGAAAGGTAATAAAAGGAGAACTGAAAAAGGGAAATGTGGTTCATGCGAAGGTTAACGTCCAGCGGAGGGACGCTATTCGGAGGAACCATTCAGC